>NZ_JABMCW010000170.1:0-11751 GCF_013179705.1 Pseudomonas sp. CM25
TCTAAAAGAAGAGTGTACACAAATATTGCAGTAGCTAGGCACATTGCCGTGTACATTTTCCCCATAAATACTGAGTCAGTAACCCATGGATTTCTCAAGCGCAGGAAGAAGCTGGTGGAATCAACTAGCTGGTCTGAGATTTTAGGTTCTATGTCGTTTTTTTGATGGGGGTTGAATAACCATATGGTTGCCATGCGTCACCTCTCGATACAGAATTGGGTATTTAGCTTTAATCGTGTGGCTAATCCATGATTTAGATGATAGTTGATTGTTAGTCTTGCGCTTTTGGTTGCTTTTTTTTGGGTCTTGTAATGGAGTACTAAGCCAGCTGGTGTTATATAGCATATTGGTAGCGTGGTAATCGTTGTTGTATGTCCATCACGATCGCTGGACTCCAACGCTCCTGACCATTCGCTTTGTTCGAGCATGAAGTTTGGCAGCAATATGGTGAATTCTATTGTGGGCGTGGCCTGTGATACTTGACTGTGTATAATTGTTGCCCAGTCCGGGGTAGGCCATTGGCTGTTTACGCTAAGGTCTGTGGTAAGCCCTTCTAGACCTAATTGTGTAGAGTGATCCAGCGAAAGTGCTAATGGAGCATATGTCTCAGAATGCCATGATTCGATTTCCATAATTATGTTATCGAAGCGAGGAAGTTTTTGCTCAAAGTCTAGAGTCAAGTCAGGGCGGATTTCACCATCGCTTTGTCTGGTTCCAAAAATACATCTGCTCGCCCATAACTCTATCGGGCTGTGTAAGCGTTCATGCGCCTTGGAATAGAGATATAGCCCTCCTGCCATAAGAGAGGCTCCCATCAACACTACACCCGCTGCGGCCCAGCCTGCGAAAGGTATAAAAAATGTCGGACCAGCGATGGCAAGGCTCCCCTCTAATATGAGGGCGGAGCCTATGGCACTTACCGCGCCGCCGGTAATATTATATAGACCGGTAACTGAATTACCGTTTTGTGATTGGCGCCATCCCTTGGTAAAGTCAGATAGAAGGCCCAGTATTATCGCCGGGTAGCCTGATGCTCTCGCGAACAGGTGACTATTGAGTAGCGTGATGATTCCCTTGCCGAAGGCAATACCTGGCGCCATTGGGCTAAGCCTCGAGATTACAACTCTTTGCGCTGCCCTTACGCTGACCAATGTTGCCGCCGCTGCACCGATCACGCCGAAAATGGATGAAGCAAACCCCATGGTGTATTCCGGGGCATCGCTCTTCTGCAGGCTGTTATAGGCCGTCTTCAGCGACAGCACGTTGAACCACAGCATCCCCGCGTTCAAACCGCCTCCGCCGCCAGAAACAAGCAACCCGACAAAGTTAGGCTTCACCCGCGCGGTAGTGGTCAGTTCAATTGACACCGTTCGGCTTCCCGAGATACGCAGTTGCTTCATTTCTTCAACTTGCGCCATCCCGTTCTTGAGGTATTTCTCCACTTCCTGACTGAACGGATTTTCCCGAACGGCCTGCTCGGTGATCCGATACCGGGCTGCCAATAGCCCCAGCGCTTTCTCGGCATTGCCTTCACGTGCTGCCAGCAGCACTTGCTGACGCAGGCCATGACTGGCATCCCACCTTGTCTTTCCACGCAAGCGCTTGAGCAACACGGCATTGACCGACTGGGCGGTGAGGTCGGTGATGTCGGCCATGGCCGGGAAACGACCGGCCAGGCCCTCGACCACATTGTCGCTGGCGCCGAACAGACTGCCGATCGAGTCGGCCTTGTCCTTGAACGGGTTGAACGGTGCCAGGGCTGTGTACAGCGGGCTGTCGTGCTGATCCAGCCACTGTTCCAGGCGTTTGAAGCGTCGATCCTGGTCTTCGGTACCGGGTGTTGGCTGACCCATTGGATTGATTATCAGCGCCAGAGATATTTCCAGGCCGCGGGCGGAGAGGCGTTCGTCACGGTCGTAGCAGGCCAGCGCCGCAGCAAGGCTGTAGGGATTATCGACAGCAGCGGCCTCCGCCGTGGCCAGCCAGACGTCGTGATCGTTGCTGGCTTGCAAGGCCAGCTTGCGCAGGCTTGCAAGCCGCTCTTCCAGCGCATCGCGTTCAGCGAGAAAGCGCAGGTATTTGGCGGTATCGATGCGCTGTGCCAGGCGTGCGCCGCCGGGGGAATAGTCCTGGTGGGTGAGGGCCTCGAAGCGTGCCGCTGCCGGAGCAGCGGCGGGGCCGCGGCGTTCCGTGTTGATCCTGAAGGCGGCCAGCTCCGGTGACGGTGCATCGGCCGGGTACAGGCTTTCCAGCGTCTTGTTCAGCAGCATGCCCACCAGGTTGCGATGGTGGAAATCGCGGCTTTGTCGGCTCAGCTGTTCGGCATCCAGCCGGTAGCACGCTGGCACTCGTTCATGCTCGGGGCCTTGCGCAGGTCGGGTGTGTTCCAGCTGCTCGGCGGGCATCAGGTCACGCAGTTGATGCTGGTAGGCCGACACCGACAGGCCCAGGTCCAGGGCCATGCCTTCGGCATCGGCGAGGGCCACCACCACCGGGACTTTCGGCTGGGTACTCGGGTAGTGCCGCGCCATGGCGGTGAGGTTGCCGATGGGCAGCGTGTCGGTGAACGGATGGCTACTCCAGGTCAGTGGCATGCGCCGGCTGGCCGGCTTGAAGTCTTCGACCCAGGTTTGCAGGGCGCTGACCGGCAACACATGGGGCTGGCTGGACGGGGACTGGTTGCTGGCCAACAGCTCGGCCATGTCCAGCTGGCGCATATGCCGTTTGCGCAAGGCGGCTGAACCGGTGATGCGCGCGGTCGTGGCGTTGGTCCACAAATGCGGGCTGTAGCCGATCCACACTTCCTTGGCGGTGTCCGGGCAGGTATCGGCCCACACCCAGCCCACGGTCCGGCTGGCCTGGTAGCGATGACGCAGGTGATAGTCCTCCAGGCCCCGGTAGTGCAGTTCCTTGTAGTGGCCTTCGCCGTCGTATTCATGAATGACCAGCTTTTCGCCCTGGGGGCCTTGCATGAACATGTAGATGTAGCCAGGGCGCAGGGCACGCAGGGTGTAGGCGGAGTGCTGCAGGGGGGTAAAGCCTTGTTCCAGGTTGAAGCCTGCGTCGGCGTAGCGGCAGGCAGGGGTAGCGCCGGTACGCGGCACGATGGCATAGCGCACCGGCAGGATCGGCACGCGTGCACTGCAGGCAGGGCCGGAGGTGGCACTGCTGACGGAGGCATTATTCATGCAAGTTCCTTATTCATGGCGAAGCCTTTTCAAACCAAGGCTCAGGTATTTGAGATGGTGTGAGCTTCTTTGCTTGAATTATCTGCGGGGTGCAAATTTCGCTTTGGATGCTGGCGCAAACTGATTACTTGCGTGTAAAAGACAATGCCTCCATTCCTGCGTTTTGGTCGAGGCTGAAAGTGTAAGATTTTATTGAGGTATGTTTGTGTTTTTGTTTGCGCGATACTGTGCGGGAGAAGTTGTGCTGTAAGTTGTAGGAATTATCTGACAGCAAATAGCCTACATACTCAGTTTTTGCACTTGGCCATCACCACCTGGCAAGTCCTGGGCGTACCTCCCGACCGGCTGGCATAGCGCATGCAATTGTTCATGGATTTGTGCCGGGCAATGCTCAGGGTGTCGCCCCACGCCAGGCCGCCTTCGCCAGTTGTCGGTACGGCTTTGGCGAAGCAATTGGAGCCTGTGGCAGGCGTCGCGTAGCGCGCCTTGCCGGCTTTACTGGAACAGCCGGCGGTGAGCGCCAGGCTGAGGGCGAGCAGCGCGGTCAGCGCCCAGCATCCGACCGGATGGATCAGTGTTCTGCTCATGGCGTCCTCTTCTGCGCTGGGCATGGAATGCCTGACAGAATATTTCATTTCAAGCGAAGCGGTGAACTATCGCGTCGTCAAGGGGCTCCCTTGCTAGGCGCATCCTGCGCTCACCTGATGGTGCACAGCCATCAGCCCGGGTCACTGAATGAAAAGGAGGCACCGTGACCGCATCTGACCAAGCGCTGTACCGCTGCACGCCCAGCCCACTGCATGCACTGTTGCTGGCTGGCAGTGTGCCCTTGTTTCTAGGCGCGCTACTGAGCGACATCGCCTACTTCAACAGTTACCAGATTCAGTGGAGCAACTTCGCTGCCTGGCTGATAGCCGGTGGCCTGGTGTTCTGTGGCCTGACCCTGTTGTTCGCGCTGGCCAACCTGGTCCGCGCCGAGCGCAAGGGCGGGCGGCCGACGCTGTACTTCCTGCTGCTGCTGGTGACCTGGGTACTCGGGCTGATCAATGCCTTCGAGCATGCCAAGGACGCCTGGGCGGTGATGCCATCGGGGCTGGTGTTGTCGGTGATCGTGACGGTGCTTGCAGTGGTAGCTGCCTGGACCGGCCTGAGCAACTTGCGTTCGGGAGGTGCGGCATGAAGCCTTTGCATGCATTGAGCCTGTTAAGCGTGGCGCTGCTGCTGAGCGCGTGTGGCGGGGATGGCGAGCCGACCCAGGCCCGTGGCCCAGACCCGAAACTGCCTGACCCGCAGCGCGGTCTGCTGCCGAGCATGAAGATTGCCGAACCGGTCGCCTGGGGTGAACAGAAACCCACCGTGCCAGAGGGCTTCAGCGTCACGGCCATTGCCACCGGCCTGAAGATTCCGCGCCAGAGCCTGGTGCTGCCAAACGGCGACATTCTGGTGGCCGAGGGCAGGGGTGGCAGCGCGGCCAAGCTCAAGCCCAAGGATGTGATCGCCAGCCAGATCAAGGCCAAGGGCAACACCCAGGTCAAAGGTGGCAACCGCCTGACGCTGCTGCGCGACGCCGACGGTGATGGCACCTACGAGGTGCAGACCGTGTTCGCGGACAACCTCAACGCGCCGTATGGCCTGGCGTTTGCCAACGGCAAGCTGTACGTGGCCAACCAGGATGCGCTGGTGCGTTTCGACTACCAGGACGGCCAGACCACAGCCGGTGGCCCGCCGACCAAGGTCACCGACCTGCCGGCCGAAATCAACCACCACTGGACCAAGTCGCTGACTGCGAGCCCGGATGGCCGCTATCTGTACGTGGGCATCGGTTCCAACAGCAACATCACCGAGCGTGGCCTGGAGGTGGAGATCGACCGGGCGATGGTCTGGCAGGTAGATGCCGAAACCGGCGCGCACCGGCCTTACGCGACCGGCCTGCGCAACCCGACGGCGCTGGCCATGCAGCCGCAGACCGGGCAACTGTGGGCGGTGGTCAACGAACGCGACGAGCTGGGACCGGACCTTGTGCCGGACTACCTCACCTCGGTCAAGGAGGGGGCGTTCTACGGCTGGCCCTACAGTTACTGGGGGCAGAATGTCGACGACCGGGTACGCCCGCAAAACCCTGACAAGGTCGCTTCGGCCACCAAGCCGGACTACAGCCTCGGTTCGCATGTCGCAGCGCTCGGCGTCGATTTTTCGATCCCGGCCATGGGCGAGCGCTTCGCCAATGGCGTGTTCGTGGGCGAGCACGGCAGCTGGAACCGGCCCAATCCGGTGGGCTACAAGGTGATTTTCGTGCCTTTCAGCGACGGCAAGCCGGCGGGGGAACCCATCGACTTCGCCACGGGATTCAGGGGTGAAGATGGCAAGACCCGTGGACGGCCGGTGGGGGTGACGGTGGATCCGCGCGGGGCGTTGATCATTGCCGACGACCTGGCGAACACGGTGTGGCGGGTGACGCGTAACCGCTGAGAACTACCAGGCGGCTGCTTCAACATACTTACCGACGATGGCGCATCCTCGGGTGGCAGCGGGTTCACCCGGGAAGCTGGCACCGCGGTGCATGGCACCGACTTAGCCGGTGTTCGCGGGTGAACCCGCTCCCACAGAGACCAGCAGACAAAATGGGTCGCAAGGGCGGGTTCCGGCACAGCGGCAGGGAATGGCTATGCTTGTCAGCGCATACACAGTTCACCCACCCGTTCGGTCTTGATCACATGGAAGCAGGCCTATGAACCCGATTCGCTCAGTTGCTCGTGCTGTTGCCCTCGCCACGCTGGCCTCTGCTGCCAGCTTCACGGCGCAGGCTGCCGATATCCCCATTGCCAGCGAGGCGCTCGAAAGCCATGTCACCACGCAGGTCACGGCCATTGATATGGCCAACCGCCAGGTCACAGTGAAGGGCCCGGATGACAAGAAAGATGTGACCTTCCAGCTCACCGAAAAAGCCAAGGCGCTGCCCAACCTCAAAGTCGGTGACCAGGTCGACATCTACGTCACCCGGGCGGTGGCCTATGTACTGAATACACAAGTGGGCGGGGCGCCGAAGGCCAGCGAGGAGTCCGGTACCATCCGGGCCACGGCGGCTAACCCCAACCCGGGCGGCGAAGCGTTCCGCCAGGTCAGGGTCACCTCGCAGATCAAGAAGATCGACCTGAAACAGCATGAGGTAAGCCTGTTGCCACCCGAGGGCAAGCTGCAGGTGGTCAAGGTAGAAAACCCTGACCTGCAGGCGCGAATGAAGAATCTCAAGGTCGGGCAGACGGTCGATGCGATCTACACCGAGGTACTGCGTATAGAAACCTCGCGCTGACAATCATTTGGGCAGGCTTCGGGTTGCCCGCAGGTGGATCCGCCGTGATGCCTTGCATGACGGCGGGTATCGTTCAAATAGCTGAATCACCCAATCGGGCCGGCTCTTGCTGGCATCGTTGAGCCAGTTGGCGACCGAGTCCTGCGCATATTTCTCTGTTTCGGCGAGGTTCGGTACCAGCAGTGGCTCGGCTGCTTCCGGCGTTTGCTTGAGCTCGGCAATGTGCTCACACCAGACGCCGCGCGGGCGCAGCACCTCGATGCAGAAGCGACGTACCAGCGGGTTGCTGTCGCTGGCATGCCGGGCGAGCAGCACCAGCGCACTGTCCAAATTGTGGGTCAAGCGCGGGCGCAGGGCGATCCAGGCCCATTCGCGGACGCCGAAATGCTCATCGCGCGCAAAGCGCAGCTGGGCCAGGAAGGCTGCTTCAAGGTCCAGGTCGCGCGACAGGTACGCCTGGGCGAAGGCCGCCCAACTGCGCACCGTATCGGACAGGTGCGCACTGCAGTGCTCGAAGACGGCTTCGGCAACGGACGGCGGTGCCTGTTCCAGCCACTGACCGAGCGCCAGCCCGATCGCTGCGATTTTTTTCGAAAGGCCCATCGCCTGGGCGGCTTCGGCACACTCCGCCAACTGTTGTGCCAAGGAGCCGGGCAGTTGGCTTGCCAATGCGTTGACCAGGACCGCCTGGTTCACTGCCAGGCATTCGGCCAGGTTGCGCGTGGGCAACTGGCCAAGGTCGATAAAGGTTGTACGTTCATTCATTTCAGCCACCTCCATGTGGTCGTGCGGTGCATGCATGCTACGAATAATGGGCGTGCATGTCTTTGATTTCCATCATCGGGGCTGACCGAACCATCATGTGGGTCATGCGTAGACAGATGGAGAACGATCGTGCTGAGCAAACCGATGATACTGCTGGTGTTGCCAGTGGCCATGGCCTTAGTGGCGGGGGCGGTGCTGCCGTTCCAGGCGGCGGGCAATGCCGCTGTCGGCCGGGCGTTGGGGCACTGGTTGTGGGGCGCGTTCACCTCGCTGACGGTGAGCTCAGTGGTGGTGATTGCCGCGTTGCTGGTGCTGCGGGTGCCGGCGCCCGACCTGGGCAAAGCCCTGCAAGGCCCTTGGTGGTTATGGGTGGGTGGTGTACTGGGCGCACTGTACGTGGCCGGCGCTGCGGCGCTTACCCCCAAGCTGGGGGCGGCGGGGTTTCTGGTGTTGGTGGTTGCCGGGCAGATCATCACGGCAGTTGTCGCCGACCATTTCGGGATGATGGGGCTGGGCGGCAAGCCGCTGAGCGTGGCCAGGCTGGTGGGGGTAGGGTTGATCCTGTGCGGAGTGCTGCTAGTGCAGGGCACGTGGGCTGCGGGTTCAAAGGTGACTACCGCCCCGGTTGTAGAACAGTCTGACGGCTGACTAGCGGCCCGGCTGGCTGCACGCCCATACCGTTTCGCGTAACCAGCGGTGGCCTGGGTCGCTGTCCTTCCTGCGGTGCCAGGCCTGTTGGTAGTCGAATGCGGGTATCGCCAGTGGAGGCTCGAACCTGCGCAACGTCGGGTGCTGGCGCAGTGAGCCCACTGCACGGCTGGCCACGGTCAGGATCAGGTCGGTACCGGCCAGTACCTCGACCGCTGCGCTCCAGTGCGGCAAGGCCAGGGCGATACGTCGGCGCAGGCCTTGGGCTGCGAGCGCGCGCTCGATCTCATCGAAGGCATCCGGGCGCATGGCCATCAACACATGCGGTCGCGCCAGCCAGTCATCCAGGGCCAGGCCGCCGCGGTCGGGCAACACCTGGCGATCGGCGACACTGATGAAGCTGTCGGCAAACAGGGGTTGGACGGTGATGTCCTGCGGCAGGTCGGGGAACAGCCCCAATGCCAGGTCCAGTTCACCGTCGAGCAACTGGGCCAGCATGCTGTCGCGGCTCGCCTGGCTGATGGCCAGGTCCACCCCTGGGGCAACCTGGCGCAGGTGGCGCAGCAGGGGTGGCAGGATGATGCGCGAGGAGTAGTCCGAAAGCGACAGCCTGAAACGGCGCTGGGCCTTGGCGGGTTCGAACTGCGGGGTGGCCAGCAGGCCGTTGAGGTTGCCCAGAGCGTCCTGCAGCGGTGTGGCCAGGGACTGTGCACGGGCGGTGAGTGCCATGCGGCCATTCTGACGCACCAGCAAAGGGTCGTCGAAATGTTTGCGCAACTGTGCCAGGGCGTGGCTTACCGCCGGTTGGCTGCGATGCAGGCGCAGGGCGGCGCGGGTCACATGCTTTTCGCTGAGCAGCGCGTGCAGGGCGAGCAGCAGGTTGAGGTCGATCTTGCGCAGTTCATCCATAGGGTGAATGGCCTTGGTCAGTTCTGGCTGGCTTGATCAGCTTATCAAATACCTCGGCTGCGCGCGGTCCTGCAACGACCGAGGCCGCCACAGGCGTTATACTCCCCACCCGTTTCACTGTTATCCGAGTACACCGATGGGTCTTTCCGCAACCGCCACACCCGAACCGCGTCGCCTGGGCGCACCCGTAATTGCCCTGGCCCTGCTGTTGGCCGGTGCCTGGTTTCTCAATCTCAACGCCGGCTTCAAACAGGTGTTGCTGCTACTTGTCGGCGCCGCGCTTGGCCTGACGTTGTATCACGCGGCTTTCGGCTTCACCTCGGCCTGGCGGGTGTTCATCAACGAGCGCCGTGGCGCGGGTCTGCGGGCGCAAATGGTCATGCTGGCCGTGGCGGTGCTGCTGTTCTTCCCGGCGCTGTCGGCTGGCAGCCTGTTCGGCAACCCGGTCACCGGCCTGGTGGCCCCGGCCGGGGTCTCGGTAGTGTTCGGCGCCTTCATCTTCGGCATCGGCATGCAACTGGGCGGCGGCTGCGCGTCCGGCACGTTGTTCACGGTAGGTGGCGGCAATGCACGCATGCTGGTGACTTTGCTGTTCTTCATCATCGGTTCGGTCACTGCCACCCACCACGCCGACTGGTGGTTTGCCTTGCCGTCGTTGCCGGCAACCTCGATTGTGCAGGCCTGGGGTGTCGGGCCGGCGCTGCTGGTCAGCCTGGCGGTGTTCGGGTTGATAGCCTGGGCCACCGTATTGCTGGAAAAACGCCGCCATGGCGCGCTGGAGGCACCCGTTGCCAGCAAGTACCAGGGCCTGCGTCGCTTCCTGCGCGGCCCGTGGCCTTTGCTGTGGGGTGCCATCGCGCTGGCCCTGCTCAACTACGCCACCCTGGCACTGGCCGGACGGCCGTGGGGTATTACCTCGGCCTTCGCCTTGTGGGGCGCCAAAGCCCTCGACGGCCTTGGCGTGGATGTCGGCAGCTGGGTGTTCTGGCAGGCCCCGGCCAATGCCAAGGCGCTGGCCTCGCCGCTGTGGCAGGACGTCACCACGGTCATGGACCTGGGCATCGTGCTGGGTGCCTTGCTGGCGGCTGGCCTGGCCGGGCGCTTTGCCCCAAGCCTGAAGATCCCGCTTGCGTCGCTGGTTGCTGCGGTAATCGGTGGCCTGCTGCTGGGCTACGGTTCGCGCCTGGCCTATGGCTGCAACATCGGTGCGTATTTCAGCGGCATCGCCTCGGGCAGCGTGCATGGCTGGCTGTGGCTGGTGGCGGCGTATACCGGCAACCTGATCGGCGTGCGCCTGCGCCCGTTGTTCTTCGCCGGCGAACGGCGCCCTGCGGTGCTGACCGGGTGCTGATGCACTGAGCGATCGCTGCAAGGGGTGCAGAAATCATCTGCACCCCGCCTGATTGTTCAATTTTGCCTGACCCAATAGCCTGACTCGAACTTCCATCCAACAGGATTCGATCATGGCTACCCGCATCATGCTCGACAGCACCGGCCCGGCCGATGTCATGCAGCTCGAACACTTGAACGTGCTACCACCAGCGGCAGGCGAGGTCTGGCTGGAACACAGTCAGGTGCGCGAGCTGACCCACGGGCAAGGCGTGGACGTGGCCTCGCAGCACGCGGCAGTTGCGCTTTACCGATGAGGGTGAGCGGCTGGTGGCCAAGGTGCGCGAGGCCAACCATCTGATTGCCGAGGCGGAACAGCAGGCTGCCGAAGGCGCGGCAAGCGTGCGTGGTCGCCTGCGCCTGGCGTTGCCGGCAGCCATGGGCCGGCGTTGGTTGAGCGCGATGGTGGCCGACTTTGTGCTGACGTATCCGCAGGTAATGGTCGAGGCCGAGTACGCCGACCGCTTCGTCGACCTGATCGGCGAGGGTTTCGACGCTGCCATCCGCATTGGGGAACTGGCGGACAATCGCCTGGTGGCGAGAAAACTGTGCGATCACCAGCGCATCCTGTGCGCATCACCCGACTATCTGGCGCGCCAGGGTGCGCCAGTGAATCCGCATCAGTTGACGGACCACAATTGTTTAGGTTTCAGTGGCTTGCGCTCATTTCCTGAATGGAGACTGATGAGTGGTGAACAGCAAGTAAGCGTGAAGGTCACCGGCAGCCTGCGCAGCAACGATAACGAAGCGCTGCTGCAAGCGGCTCGGCGTGGCGTGGGCATTCTTGCTGGCGGTGACTGGCTGATGGGCGAAGACCTGGCCAGCGGGCGCCTGGTGCGGGTGCTGCCGGATTGGCAGCTGGACGTGGCGGGCGCCAGTGAATTATTTCTCCTAAATAGCTTTATATTTATTTATTAACTAATTGATAAATATCAATTTATCTTTTTGCTACAGCATGCTGTACGCATTGCTCATAGTATGTCTGTTTGATCGCCGCAGGCTTCAGCCGAGAACGGCTGTTGTAGGTCTGCTCGGTAATGCCAAATGCGGTCATACGCATCCAGGGTTTGGCAAACTTACGCACCTGCAGCTTCTTGCGCGTGGCATACAGGGTTACCCCGGAAAGTTTGGCCTGCTGCGCCTCGGCGGCAATCTGTGCACCCCAGCCGCAGGTGTGGCGATCATTCTGGCTCAGGGCCCGCGCCTGGGCGCCCGAAGCGAGCGTGGCCAGCAGGCAGCCGGCCATCGTTGCTAGAAGTACTCGCATGTTGCTGTCCTAAGCATCTGAAGAAAAACGAAGTTTGCCTTCGCTTTCGGCAGTCGGGGGCCAGCAATTTGCCGTCAGATGACCGCCAGGCGCAACGGGTTGGCAGCTGGCTTGCGCAGGCTGGCCGATGCCAGGCCCACTACCCATAGCACCGACACAGCGTAGTTCAGGCGCTGGTACAGGCCGAACAGCTGGCCGCTCTCGACCGCCTGGCCCATCAACCCGGCAGTGACGATGGCAAGCACCAGACACGCCAGGGAAAACAACGCCAAGGC
>NZ_JABMCW010000171.1:0-11695 GCF_013179705.1 Pseudomonas sp. CM25
CGCAAGCACGATGCGGGGAACCTGCTACTGGGCCAGGCTAGCGATGAAGTGCTCAGAGAGGAGCTGGAAATCGACCGGCTGCATCGGCAACTGGTAAAAATGGAGGGCCTGCGCCTGGACCTGCAGGCATTGAAGCGCCCGGGGCCGCTGGCGTTTGCCTTGCTGGTGGAGGGGATGCGCGAAACCCTGAGCACCGAGAAGCTGGCCGACCGTATTGCGCGAATGGTGGCGGACCTGGAACGCGCGGCGGGTGGGCAGTGAACAACCATCAGCCGATCGATTTGTGCGGTCAGGTACTATGGCTGCTGCCCGACAAGGCCATTTACTGGCCCGCCCGCCGGGCCTTGCTGGTGGCCGATGTGCATATCGGCAAGGCCGCCAGTTACCGTGCCCTGCATCAACCGGTACCGCGCGGGACCACCGATGCGACGCTGGCCCGCCTGGATGCCTTGCTGGCAGCGCATGATTGCGAGCGTCTGGTCGTGCTTGGCGATTTTCTGCACGCACGTACGGCCCGGGCACCCGCAACACTGGCCAGGCTGCAAGTATGGCGCGAGCGCCATGCAGGCCTGGATATTGTACTGATACGGGGCAATCACGACCGCAACGCCGGCGACCCACCGGCCGCGCTCGATATCCGGGTCGTCGACGAGCCATGGGTACTGGCGCCTTTCGCGTTGCAGCACGAACCCAAGCCGCACCCGGCCTACCCGGTGCTTGCGGGCCACGTGCATCCGGTGTTCGTCCTGCGCGGCAGGGCACGCCAGCGCTTGCGCCTGCCGTGCTTCCTGATCGATCAGCAAGTCAGCCTGCTGCCCGCATTCGGTGAGTTCACCGGCGGGTGGGAAATTGCACCGGCCAGCGCCAGCAAGGTTTATCTGGCTGGCGCAGACCGCGTGTGGCCGCTGCTATAGCAGCGCAGGCTCAGGCAACAGGTGCGGGAGGTGGCTCATCAGGCAGGGTCGGCTCGCCCGGCTCCATGGGTGGTGTTTCACCAGGTTGCGGTGGTTGCGGGGTATCGGGACCAGGCTGGTGGGGCACGCCCCCCGCCTGCAGCGGCAGCGGATGCGCCAGCAGTGACCACGGCAGCACCCCTACATGGTTGGGCTGCAAGCCGGCCAGCTTCGCACTGATCGCGGGATGGAGTTTCATTGGCACCTCCTGACAACAGCCGATGGGCGTCATGCACATCGGCACGGTTATCCGTTGGAGTGCCAAAGGCGCGTGAAATTCCGCGCGCCCGTCGGCTCAGGTGCGCGGCAGGGTGACGCCGCGCTGGCCCTGGTACTTGCCGCCACGGTCCTTGTACGAGACTTCACATTCTTCGTCGGACTGCAGGAACAGCATCTGCGCCACGCCTTCGTTGGCGTAGATCTTCGCCGGCAGCGTGGTGGTGTTGGAGAACTCCAGCGTCACGTGGCCTTCCCACTCGGGCTCGAGCGGGGTGACGTTGACGATGATGCCGCAGCGGGCGTAGGTGCTCTTGCCCAGGCAGATGGTCAGCACGTCACGTGGAATGCGGAAGTACTCGACGGTGCGCGCCAGGGCAAACGAGTTCGGCGGGATGATGCACACGTCACTCTTGATGTCGACGAAGCTGCCGGCATCGAAGTTCTTGGGGTCGACGGTGGCCGAGTTGATGTTGGTGAACACTTTGAATTCGTCGGCGCAGCGCACGTCGTAGCCATAGCTGGAGACGCCGAAGGAGATCACCCGGCTGTCCTGCTCGCCGCGCACCTGGCGCTCGACGAACGGTTCGATCATGCCGTGTTCCTGCGCCATGCGGCGAATCCACTTGTCCGATTTGATGCTCATGGCGGGGTGTCCTGAAGAGTTGCGAGGTGAAAATGGTGACGCGCATCTTACCGGTCCCGGCGCCCGCTTCAAAGTTTCATCCTGCATTAGGGCTACAATCCCCGCCCGACGGGGCTTGCAGCCGCCGTCGATCCGATTTTGCGTAAAGCGGCCTCTGGCCATTGGCAGGTTGCGGAAAGTGGGGTAAGGTGTCGCCACTGTGCTGCACGTGACACCGAGAATCTCTAGTTTGATGCACGATCAAGATCGCACCATCGCTGAATTTTCTGCTCTCTTTGCGCTCAGTCCCGGGAAGGGTTTTTCCTGACCGTAATTAAATTGTCCAAGGAGACAGAAAAATGTCCAACCGTCAAAACGGTACCGTTAAGTGGTTCAACGATGAGAAAGGCTACGGCTTCATCACCCCTCAGTCGGGCGACGACCTGTTCGTGCACTTCAAAGCCATCCAAGCTGACGGCTTCAAAACCCTGAAAGAAGGCCAGGCTGTTACTTTCGTCGCTACCCGCGGCCAGAAAGGCATGCAGGCTGAAGAAGTTCAGATCGCCTAAGTCGATCTAGCTTCCTAGCTTTCAAAAAAACCCGCCTTCTGGCGGGTTTTTTTATGCCTGGCTGAAAGACCGGGTCGCCTGCTTCGCGGGCTTGCCCGCTCCCACTGCGGGAGCAGGCGACTCGGTCTCAGGTCAATCTTCGCTGATGGTGATGCTCGGCATGGCAGGTGCTGCTGCTTCCTGCAGGACGATCCGGGCGCCCACCTGGCGCGCCAGTTCCTGGTAGACCATGGCAATCTGGCTTTCCGGCTCGGCAATCGCCGTTGGCTTGCCACTGTCGGCCTGCTCGCGGATCAACATCGACAACGGCAGTGACGCCAGCAGGTCGACGCCGTACTGGCTCGCCAGCTTCTCCCCACCACCCTCACCAAACAGATGCTCGGCATGGCCGCAGTTCGAGCAGATATGCACGGCCATGTTCTCGACCACGCCCAGCACCGGGATATTGACCTTGCGGAACATCTCCACGCCTTTTTTGGCATCCAGCAGCGCCAGGTCCTGTGGCGTGGTGACGATCACCGAGCCGGCCACCGGCACCTTCTGTGCCAGGGTCAGCTGAATGTCACCGGTGCCCGGCGGCATGTCGATCACCAGGTAGTCCAGGTCATCCCAGGCAGTCTGGGTCACCAGTTGCAGCAATGCACCGGAAACCATCGGGCCACGCCAGACCATAGGCGTGTTGTCGTCGGTAAGGAACGCCATGGACATCACTTCGACGCCATGGGCCTTGATCGGCACAAACCACTTCTGCTCGCGAATCTGCGGGCGAGTGCCCTCGGCGATACCGAACATCACGCCCTGGCTAGGGCCGTAGATATCGGCATCGAGGATACCGACCCGTGCACCTTCGCGGGCCAGGGCCAGGGCCAGGTTGGCTGCGGTGGTCGACTTGCCCACACCGCCCTTGCCCGAGGCCACGGCGATGATGTTCTTGACGTTGGCCATGGCCGGCACCTGGGCCTGGGCCTTGTGCGCAGCCACGACGCAGTCGATCGACACCTGGGCGCCGCTGACGCCGTCAAGGTTGCCGATAGCGGTCTGCAGCACCTGGGCCCAGCCGTTCTTGAACAGCCCTGCGGCATACCCCAGCTGCAACTGCACGCTGACCTGCCCACCCTGGATATCGATGGCGCGCACGCAACCGGCGCTGACCGGGTCCTGGTTCAGGTAGGGGTCGGTGTACTGGCGAAGCACGCCTTCGACGGCGGCACGGGTGACGGCACTCATGGACACTCCCATTGGCAAACTGAATATAAAACAGGCGCCTATCCTAACCCGTCAATCGTCCGCAGATGCTTCTGCTGGGTGAAATATATTCGCCAGCCCTTTATAGTGGCCGATCACCCTCATTTTTACCCCGTAGCCAGATAAGTAGCCGAGCCACCATGTCCGAGCCACGTCAGATTCTCGTCACCAGCGCCCTGCCCTATGCCAATGGATCGATCCATCTTGGCCATATGCTGGAGTACATCCAGACGGACATGTGGGTGCGCTTCCAGAAGCTGCGCGGCAACCAGTGCATCTATGTCTGCGCCGACGACGCCCACGGTTCGGCGATCATGCTGCGCGCCGAGAAGGAAGGCATCACGCCGGAACAGCTGATTGCCAACGTCCAGGCCGAGCACAGCAGCGACTTCGCCGACTTCCTGGTGGACTTCGACAACTTCCACTCCACCCACAGCGAAGAAAACCGCGAACTGTCCAGCCTGATCTACACGCGCCTGCGTGAAGCCGGGCACATCGCCACCCGTTCGGTGACCCAGTATTTCGACCCGGAAAAGGGCATGTTCCTCGCCGACCGCTTCATCAAGGGCACTTGCCCGAAATGCGCGGCCGAAGACCAGTACGGCGACAACTGCGAAAAATGCGGCGCCACCTACGCGCCCACCGAGCTGAAAAATCCCAAGTCGGCCATCTCGGGTGCCACCCCGGTACTGCGTGATTCCCAGCACTTCTTCTTCAAGCTGCCAGACTTCCAGGCCATGCTGCAGCAGTGGACCCGCAGCGGCACCCTGCAGGACGCGGTCGCCAACAAGCTGGCCGAATGGCTGGACTCGGGCCTGCAGGAGTGGGACATCTCCCGCGATGCGCCGTACTTCGGCTTCGAGATCCCGGGCGAGCCGGGCAAGTACTTCTACGTGTGGCTGGATGCGCCGATCGGCTACATGGCCAGCTTCAAGAACCTCTGCGCACGCCGCCCGGAGCTGGATTTCGATGCCTTCTGGAACCAGGACTCCAAGGCCGAGCTGTACCACTTCATCGGCAAGGACATCGTCAACTTCCACGCCCTGTTCTGGCCAGCCATGCTCGAAGGCGCCGGCTTCCGCAAGCCGACCGCGGTCAACGTACACGGCTACCTGACCGTCAACGGCGCCAAGATGTCCAAGTCGCGCGGCACCTTCATCAAGGCCCGCACCTACCTCGACCACCTGCAGCCGGAATACCTGCGCTACTACTACGCGGCCAAGCTGGGCCGTGGCGTCGATGACCTCGACCTGAACCTCGAAGACTTCGTGCAGAAGGTCAACTCCGACCTGGTCGGCAAGGTGGTCAACATCGCCAGCCGCTGCGCCGGGTTCATCCACAAGGGCAACGAGGGCGTGATGGTAGCCGGCGATGCCGCGCCAGAGCTCACCGAAGCTTTCCTGGCCGCCGCGCCGTCCATTGCCGAAGCGTATGAAGCGCGCGACTTCGGCCGCGCCATGCGCGAAATCATGGCACTCGCCGACCGTGCCAACGCCTGGATCGCCGACAAGGCACCGTGGTCGCTGGCCAAGCAGGAAGGCAAGCAGGATGAAGTGCAGGCCATCTGCGCCCAGGGTATCAACCTGTTCCGCCAGCTGGTGATCTTCCTCAAGCCTGTGCTGCCGGTGCTGGCCGCCGACGCCGAAGCGTTCCTCAACGTGGCGCCATTGACCTGGAACGACCACCTGTCGCGCCTGGAAAACCACGCGCTGAACCCGTTCAAGGCGCTGATGAGCCGCATCGAACTGGCCAAGGTCGAGGCCATGGTCGCTGCCAGCAAGGAAGACCTGCTGGCCGCCGAAGCCAAGGCCCCGGCGGGCAATGGCGAGCTGACCAAGGACCCGCTGTCGGCGGAGATCGAGTTCGATACCTTCGCTGCCGTCGACCTGCGCGTGGCGCTGATCGTCAAGGCCGAAGCCGTGGCGGGTGCCGACAAGTTGCTGCAACTGACCCTGGACATTGGTGACGAGCGCCGCAATGTGTTCTCCGGGATCAAGTCGGCCTACCCCGACCCGTCCCAACTCGAAGGCCGCCTGACCATGATGGTGGCCAACCTCAAACCGCGCAAGATGCGCTTTGGCGTGTCCGAGGGTATGGTCATGGCTGCGGGCCCTGGCGGTGAGGAAATCTACCTGCTGAGCCCGGACAGCGGCGCCAAGCCAGGTCAACGCATCAAGTAAGCTCCCTGCCCCGGCCCTCGTGCCGGGGCATTGCTTTCAGCCCTTGGTGACCGGACCCTCGCCACGATTTCCGGCTATCGTCATGCCATGAACGACTACATTCTGGTGTTGGTCAGTGCCGCGCTGGTCAATCAACTGTGCCTGCTGCAACAGCCCGTTCCCAGGCTGCACGTGCATGTGCACGGCCTGGCCTGCGCATTGTGCATTGCCCTGGGCGTGATCGGTGGTCAGCTGCTGGTGCGCGCAGTGCTTGTGCCGCTGCAGGCGCAGGACTTTGTCCTGTTTCTGCTGTTGCCATGGCTGGCGCTGCTCGCCTGGGGCGTACCGCAATTGCTGGCCATGTGGCGTCCGGCCTGGGCCATGGTGGGTCGGCCGACACTGCTACTGGGAAATGCCGCAGTGTTGGGCCTGGCCCTGCAGCAGACAAGCAGCGACAGCACATGGCTGGCAACGCTGCTGCAAGCCCTGCTGGCCGGTGCCGGCTTCTGGCTGGCGCTGGCGCTGTTTGCCGACCTGCGCGAGCGCTGTGCCCACGCCGACATCCCTGGCGCACTACGCGGTCTGCCCATCGAATTGCTGGGTGCCGGGATAATGGCCATGGCATTTTCCGCTTTCAACGGGTTGTTCGCACCATGAAAACCGTTCCCGACCCGCGGCTGCGCACCAGCATGGGCCTGGTACTGCTGGCCTGCAGCCCTGGCCTGCTGACGTTGCTGTGGCTGCAAGGCTGGGGGGTGCTGCTGAACCTTCTGCTAAGCGCCAGTGCCGCCCTGCTGTGCGAAGCGTTGCTGGTGGCGGTACGGGCACAACCGCCGGGTGCGGCGCTGAACGATGGCAGCGCGCTGGTAACCGCCGTATTGCTGGCGGCCTCCTTGCCCGCCCTGGCCCCTTGGTGGTTACCCGTGGTTGCCGCGAGCGTTGCCATTGGCATTGGCAAACAGGCCTTTGGCGGTGTCGGGCGCAATCTGTTCAACCCGGCCATGGTCGGCTATGCCTTCGTGCTGCTGAGCTTCCCGCTGCAGATGAACCATTGGCCAGGACCGGCACCCGGCCTGCTGGACAGCCTGCAACAGGTGTTTGCCGGGGGCGACCAGGTCGATGCCTGGGCCCGGCCGACACTGCTCGACGGCCTGCGCCACAACCGCAGCCTGACCATCGATGAACTGTTCGCCAGTCACCCAGGCTTCGGCAGCATTGGCGGGCGGGGCAGCGAATGGGTGAACCTGGCCTTTCTGCTAGGCGGCCTTTTCTTGCTACAGCGCAGAGTAATCAGCTGGCATGCCCCTGCGGGGTTGCTGGCAGGGCTGGCGCTGTTCAGCCTGCTGGGCTGGAACGGTTCGGGGTCGGACTCCAATGGCTCGCCCTTGCTGCACCTGTTCTCCGGTTCGACCATGCTGGCGGCGTTCTTCATTGCCACCGAACCTGTATCCGGTCCCAGGAGCGAATGGGCCAGGCTGTACTTCGGGGTGGGCACAGGGCTGCTCATCTACCTCATTCGCACCTGGGGCAGCTACCCGGATGGCACGGCCTTCGCCATCCTGCTGATGAACCTCATGGCACCGGCGCTCGACCGCCTGGCCCTGCAGCGCCAGCAGGCCGCTCGATGAACCGCCTGGCGCGCGACGCGGGCCTGTTGCTGCTGACCGCAGCCATTGCTGTGTCCACTACCCTGGCATGGCGGCAGTGGACCCGGCCGGCGATCGTCAGCGCCGAGAAGCAACTGCAAACTCGCCAACGACTGGCGGTGCTGCCCGCCGGCAGCTACGACAACCAGCCGCTGGACAACCCTTTGCCAACACCTGCTGCACAGCGGCCAGCCAGCCGCATCCTGGCGGCTTACCGGGCCACCCTGACGGGCAAGCCAAGCGCGATCATTCTGGTCACCCAGGCCCAGGGCTACGCCGGGCCAATCGTACTGAGCGTCGCCATCGCCACAGACGGCCGGTTGATTGCCAGCCAGGTGGTCGAACAGCAGGAAAGCCCGGGGCTGGGGGCACGCCTGGGCGACCCGCAGGTGCACTGGCTGGACCAATTTGCCAATCGCCATCTGGGCGATCACTGGGCGCTTGAACGGGACCACGGTGACTTTGACCAGCTGGCCGGCGCAACCGTGACCTCGCGGGCAGTGATCACCGCCTTGCAGGAAGCGCTGGGCTATTTCGATGAACAACGTGGCAGGCTGCTGGAGGGCGCCCTGGATGAATAGGTTCTACCTGTTGGCTGCAAGCCTGGTGTCCTTGCTGGGCGCCACCCGGACACTGCGCGAAGGTGTCGCCATTGGCTTGTGCGCAGTGCTGACAGCCAGCTTGCACCAACTGTTGCTGACACCGCTGCGCAAGCGGCTGGCCCGTTGGGCGTATGTGCTGGCCAGCTTGCTGCTGCTGGCGGCGTTGCTCACCTGCTTGCAACTGGGGCTGCGTGCCTGGCTGCTACCGCTGGCGATTACCCTCGGCCCCTACCCGCTCCTGCTGTGCCTGCAATGCCTGGCCGTTGACCACCTGGTACCCGAACAAGGCCGCTGGCGCCTGCTTGCCACGCACCTTGGCGCGGTGTTTGCCTGCTGCCTGTTGCTTGGCGCCTGCCGCCAGTGGCTGGCCAACATCACAGATGTACACCTGGCCAACCTGGCCCCCGGCGCGCTGCTACTGCTCGGACTGCTGGTGGCCTTGTACAATCGCCTGCGTCCGGGCCCCGCCCATCCACGCCGTCAAGGAAAGCTCTGATTTCATGAATGCCGCCAAACGCCTGGAGATATTTCGCAGGCTGCACGAAGACAACCCCGACCCCAAGACCGAACTGGCCTACACCACTCCGTTCGAGCTGCTGGTGGCCGTGACGCTGTCCGCGCAATCCACCGACGTCGGGGTCAACAAGGCTACCGCCCGCCTGTTCCCGGTTGCAAATACCCCCGAGGCTATCCATGCCTTGGGTGTTGAAGGCTTAAGCGAGTACATCAAGACCATCGGGCTATACAACAGCAAGGCCAGGAACGTGATTGAAGCCTGCCGGCTGCTGATCGAACTTCACGACAGCCAGGTGCCGCAAACCCGCGAAGCCCTGGAGGCGCTGCCTGGTGTGGGTCGCAAAACCGCTAACGTGGTACTCAATACCGCGTTCCGCCAGCCAGCCATGGCAGTGGATACGCATATTTTCCGCGTCAGCAACCGCACGGGTATTGCCCCAGGCAAGACCGTGCTGGAAGTGGAGAAAAAGCTGATGAAGTTCGTACCGAAGGATTACCTGCTGGACGCTCATCACTGGCTGATCCTGCACGGGCGTTACGTGTGCCAGGCGCGCAAGCCGAGGTGCGGCAGCTGTCGGATCGAAGATTTGTGCGAATACAAGCACAAAACCTCTGACGATTGAGCCAATAGGCAGAAACCACCCAGCACGATTGAAAAAATCTTTTTTACCAACGTCTGCTTTCTGGTTATAAGGACGGCCAATGGCCCCTTGGCTTGGAGCGACTCATGAGTAGCGATAAAGACGACCTGTCGATCGAAGATGATTTTGTTGCCGTAGAGGATGAAGCGGAGCCCCAGGTGGAAACCGCAAAGACCAACCTCAGCAAACGCCGCACCATCGACAACATGCTCGAAGAGCGACGCTTGCAAAAGCAGCTGGCCGATTTCGACTACGATCTGTAGCGCCGGGCCGGCAACCCTGGCAAAGCCTCCCGATTGGAGGCTTTACGGCTTCGCCGTCAGTTCAGTCCTTGCCGCTGTGCCAGTTCGATCAAGTCGACGAGTGATCGCGCATTCAGCTTGAGCAACAACCGCGCCTTGTAGGTACTGACCGTCTTGTTGCTGAGGTACATGCTGTCAGCGATTTCCTTGTTAGAACGCCCCCGGGCCAGCTGCTGCAATACGGTCATCTCGCGCGCCGAGAGGCGGTTGACCATGTCTGTCTCGCTACCCCCTCCCCTGCCACGTGACGCATGCAAGGCCTGGTTGGGGAAATAGCTGTAGCCCGACAGTACGGCCTTGATGGCGCTCAGCAGCTCGGTCAGCTCCTGTTGCTTGCATACATACCCCGCAGCCCCCGCCTGCATGCAGCGCATCGAAAAGTTGCCGGGCACCTGCGATGTCAGCACCAGTACCTTGCTCTTCGGACTGAAAGTCGCAATGCGGGCAATCACCTCCAGGCCATCGAGTTTCGGGATACCGATATCCAGAACCACGATATCCGGCAGGTGTTGCCTTGTCAGCTGCAGCGCAGCCACCCCATTGTCGGTTTCCGCCACGACGTCGTACCCATGCCGCTCCATCAGCATGCGTACGGCCAGGCGTATGACCGGATGATCATCCACGATAAGCACTTTATTCATGCGATATCCATTCATTCATTATTGCTTTGGCACGCCAAGATAACCGACGGGGCGCCTGCTGGCGCGGCGATTTCCGGGCGAAACGGATGAACAGATGAAACCTACATCACTTACAGAAATTTCCTACACACAACGGCAGTAGTTGTAACAACCAACTTCTTTATTACCTAAAAGCGGTATCAGTCGGCTGCAACAATGACCCTATTGAACATTCACCTTGATTTGAAGAAGCATCCAACTTCTCAGTCAGAAAAAATACTGCTGCAGAGCATGCTGGCGTCCACACCCGGAAGCGCTCCAGTCTTCAGTTGATTGCACCTCAGAGGTGAAGATGGGCAAAATCGCTGGAGACGGCCCACATGACCCCATCACAACCTGTCGCCCCGCTGACCATCATTGCCATCTTCGCGGGGATCATCGAGGCATCCGCCCTGGCTACACTGCCGTTTCTAAGCGAGTCCAGCCAAAAGCTCTACACTTGGTTCCTGGTAGGCTTCCCGTTCTTTCTGACGGCACTGTTTTTCCTGACGCTGAACTTCAATTACAAGTCGTTCTACAACCCGTCAGCACGTGAAACAGCAACCGACGCCCCCCCGCAATCCAGCGCTGCAGCCACTCCGTCCATCGCCAATAACCCCCAGGAGTCTGCGCATGAGGAGCCTGTCACCTTCACGTTCTCCGGCCCTGAGGCCAACCGCCTGATGGAGCAACAGTTGCTGTTTGCGCTTGCCCAGCCAGCCGTGCCAGCGCGCATCTGGCGCTTTTGCAACCTGGATCAACGTCAATGTGTTCAGCTGTCGATCAGCCCACTGGATGCCGATGTGGTAGACCCTGGAAGTTGAAACCGCAGGCCTTTGCGCAGGCAAAAAAAACCCCGGCCAAAGCCGGGGTTCTTGCTACACGCCAATGATCAGAGCAGCGAACGGCCCTTGTTGGCAGCGATGCGCATACGCAGGGCGTTGAGCTTGATGAAGCCGGCAGCATCCGCCTGGTTGTAGGCGCCGCCATCTTCCTCGAAGGTAGCGATGTTGGCATCGAACAGCGAATCGTCCGACTTGCGGCCCACTACGGTGACGTTGCCTTTGTACAGCTTCAGGCGAACAACACCATTCACGTTGACCTGCGAAGCGTCGATCATCTGCTGCAGCATGACGCGCTCCGGGCTCCACCAGTAACCGGTGTAGATCAGGCTGGCGTACTTCGGCATCAGCTCGTCTTTCAGGTGAGCGACTTCGCGGTCCAGGGTGATCGATTCGATGGCACGGTGAGCCCTGAGCATGATGGTGCCGCCAGGCGTCTCGTAGCAGCCACGCGACTTCATGCCGACATAACGGTTTTCGACGATGTCCAGGCGGCCGATACCGTTGGCACCACCGATACGGTTCAGATCGGCCAGGACGGTGGCCGGGGTTTTCTCGACGCCGTCGATGGCGACGATGTCACCGTTGCGGTAGGTCAGCTCGAGGTAGGTTGCCTGGTCCGGGGCGTTCTCTGGCGAGACGCTCCAGCGCCACATGTCTTCTTCGTGCTCGGTCCAGGTATCTTCCAGGACACCGCCTTCGTATGAGATATGCAGCAGG
>NZ_JABMCW010000172.1:0-11654 GCF_013179705.1 Pseudomonas sp. CM25
ACGGCATTGATGCTGCCACCCCGTTCGGCAAGCCTGGGCGCCCAGGCCTGGGCCAGGCCAATCAGGCCGGCCTTGCTGGCGGCATAGTTGGCCTGCCCGCGGTTGCCGGCGATGCCGCTCACCGAGGCCAGCAGGGTGATGCGGGCATCTTCCCCCAAGGCGCCGTTGTCATGCAGCGCCTGGGTCAGTACCTGCGGCGCCTTGAGGTTGACCGCCAGCACCGCGTCCCAGTATTCGGGGGTCATGTTGGCCAAGGTCTTGTCGCGGGTAATGCCGGCGTTATGCACCACGATGTCGATGCCCTCTGGCAAGGCTGCGAGCAGCTGTGTTGCCGCGTCGCTGGCGCAGATATCCAGCGCCAGCGCTTTGCCGCCCAGGCGTGCAGCGAGGGCGTCGAGGTCCTGGCTGGCTTGCGGGACATCGAGCAGCAGCACGTCGGCGCCGTCCCGGGCCAGGGTCTCGGCGATGGCTGCACCGATACCGCGTGCAGCGCCTGTGACCAGGGCGCGACGGCCAGCCAGTGGCCGGGTCCAGTCTTCGACCTGGCTGGCGCAGGCCTCCAGGCGTAACACCTGGCCAGAAACAAAGGCGCTTTTCGGTGACAGGAAGAACCGCAGCGCACCTTCCAGCTGGTCTTCCGCGCCGGGGCTGACATACAGCAACTGTGCAGTCGCGCCATTGCGCAGCTCCTTGGCCAGCGAGCGGCTGAAGCCTTCGAGGGCACGCTGGGCGACGCTGGCCAACGGGTTGTCGAGGCTTTCCGGGGCCCGCCCCAGCACCACCACATGGGCACAGGGGGCGAGGCTGCGCAGCAGTGGCTGGAAAAACTCGCGCAACTGCTTGAGCGCATCGCTGTCGGACAGATGACTGGCATCGAATACCACGGCCTTGATCTTCGGCCCCAGGCCGGCGACCCAGGCCTCGGCCTGCAGGTCGTCGGCATTGAAGCTGTAAAGCTCGTCGGTCAGGCACGCTGCGATGGCTTGCACTTTGCCCGCCAGTGGTCCGCCACCCAACACCAGGGCGCCTTCCACCGGGCGCAGGCGACCTGACTGCCAGCGCTCCAGCGGTGCGGGTGCAGGCAGGCCCAAGGCATCCACCAGCCGGCGCCCGAGGTTGGAGTTGGCAAAGTCGAGATAACGATCGCTCATTGAGTGGTCTCCGCAAGGCAGGCTTGAAAGTGTGGACCAAGTTTGTGTCGACACGTTCGAATCATGGCAAAAACACCTAGGCTGTAACGGGTCAAATTGTTTCTGGAGGAACCAACGCATGCGTTCATCTCGCCGGGTAGCGATCCTGGGCGGCAACCGAATACCCTTTGCCCGCTCCAATGGCGCCTACGCAACGGCCAGTAACCAGGCGATGCTGACCGTCGCCCTGGAAGGCTTGATCGAACGCTATCGCCTGCATGGGCTGCGAATGGGGGAGGTGGTGGCTGGCGCCGTGCTGAAGCATTCGCGCGACATGAACCTGACCCGCGAATGCGTGCTGGGATCACGGTTGTCGCCCCAGACGCCGGCGTATGACATCCAGCAAGCTTGTGGCACCGGGCTTGAGGCGGCGCTGCTGGTGGCCAACAAGATTGCCCTGGGCCAGATCGACTGCGGCATTGCCGGCGGTGTGGACACCACCTCGGATGTACCGATTGCCGTCAGCGAAGGCCTGCGCCATATCCTGTTGCAGGCCAGCCGTGGCAAAAGCCTGGGCGAGCGGCTGCAGCCCTTTCTCAAGCTGCGCCCTCACCACCTGAAGCCCGAGTTGCCGCGCAACGGCGAACCGCGCACGGGGTTGTCTATGGGCGAGCATTGCGAGCGCATGGCCCAGGCCTGGCGTATCGGCCGTGCCGAACAGGACGAACTGGCGCTGCTCAGCCACCAGAAGCTTGCCGCCGCCTATGCCGGGGGATGGCAGGATGATTTGCTGACGCCGTTTCTTTCGCTTGCGCGGGACAACAACCTGCGCCCGGACCTGACCCTGGAGCAGCTGGCCAGGCTCAAGCCAGCCTTCGATCGCAGTGGCCAGGGCACGCTGACGGCGGGCAACTCCACGCCGCTTACCGATGGTGCCTCGCTGGTGCTGCTGGGCACCGAGGAATGGGCTGCGCAGCAGGGCCTGCCGGTGCTGGCTTACCTGGTCGATGGCGAGACAGCAGCGGTGGACTTTGTCACCGGCCGCGAAGGGCTGTTGATGGCCCCGGCTTATGCGGTGCCGCGTTTGCTGGCGCGCAACGGCCTGACGCTGCAGGACTTTGACTACTACGAAATCCATGAAGCCTTTGCGGCCCAGGTGCTGTGCACACTCAAGGCCTGGGAGGATGCCGATTTCTGCCGTGAGCGGCTGGGGCTGGATGCGCCGCTTGGGTCAATCGACCGCAGCAAGCTCAACGTCAAGGGCAGTTCGCTGGCGGCCGGCCACCCGTTTGCGGCGACTGGCGGCCGGATATTGGCCAACTTGGCCAAGCTGCTGGCGACCGCAGGAAAGGGGCGGGGGCTGATCTCGATCTGCGCGGCGGGTGGGCAGGGCGTGACTGTCATCATGGAGCGGTGATTCTTCGGGCTACCGCGTCGACTTTCTTCGCGGGTGAACCCGCTCCCAAAGGACTATGCGAAACCCTGTGGGAGTGGGTTCACCGGCGAAGCAGGCGGTAAACTGTTAGGCTTGTCTGCTCAGAACTACAAGAAACCGCCATGCCGATCATCGGACAACCCCGCGCCCTTCCGGCGCTGGATCATCTGCCCAGGCCCCTCTACGCCCGTTCGGAGAGCCTCGGCGCCGGTTCCTGGACGACCCGGCACCAGCACGACTGGGTGCAGTTTTCCTACGCCATCAGCGGGGTGCTGGGCGTGTACACCCATGAGGGCAGCTACTTCGCCCCGCCGCAATGGGGTGTGTGGATTGCCGAGCACGAGGTGGTGACTTCGATGCGCGCCGAGATGCGCAGCCTGTACGTGCGTCGTGATGCCTGCCCATGGGCAGCGCAGCAATGCCGCGTGCTGGAGGTGACCCCGCTGGCGCGCGAGCTGATCAAGCAGTTCTGCCTGTTCCCGGCGGATTACCCGGAGGGCGACAGCGTCGAAGCACGCCTGGTAGCGGTGCTGCTTGACCAGTTGCGCAGCTTGCCGGAAGTAGGTTTTTCGCTGCCGTTGCCACGTCACCCCGGGCTGCTGGCGCTGTGCAACGGCCTGATCGCGGCGCCGGACCAGCCGCAAACCTTGCAGCAGTGGGCCCGGCAGCTGGGGTGTTCGGAGAAGACACTGATGCGGCTGTTCCAGCGCGAGACCGGCTTGAGCTTTCGCAACTGGCGCCAGCGCATGCGCCTGCTGTCATCGCTGGCGTTGCTGGAGGCGGGGGAGAATGTGACCGAGGCGGCGCTGGGCTGTGGGTATGATTCCACCTCGGCCTACATTGCCGCGTTCAAGCAGTTGTTCGGGGCAACGCCAGGGGAGTTGAAGCTTTAGCGATCGGTCGCCAGTGCCGGCCCCTTCGCCGGCACTGGCTGCACATCAGGTGCGGAACCTGCGCACCAGCGTATCCAGCTCATTGGACAACCCGGCCAGGCTCTCCGAGTCCACCCGTGCCGCCTGGGCCAGTTCGGCCACCAGCTGCGCATCACCGTGAATCTGGCTGATATGCCGATTGATGTCCTCGGCCACCTGGTGCTGCTCCTCGGCCGCCGTGGCGATCTGCGTATTCATGTCGCGAATCACATCCACCGACTCGCGGATCTGCCCAAAGCTGTCGCGGGCCAGGCCGATACGGCTGACCGACTGCTGCGATACCTCCAGGCTGGCATGCATCTGCTCGGCCACTTCGGCAGTGCGGCTGGCCAGGTTGCCCAGCAGGCCGTCGATTTCGGCAGTCGAGTCGGCGGTGCGCTTGGCCAGCGCCCGTACCTCGTCGGCCACTACAGCAAAGCCACGGCCCTGCTCACCGGCACGTGCCGCCTCGATGGCGGCATTGAGGGCCAGCAGGTTGGTCTGCTCGGCAATCGAGCGAATGGTGCCAAGGATCGACTGAATGGCGTTGCTGTCGCGCTCCAGCTGCTGGATCGACTGCGCCGACTGCTCGATTTCCTGGCTCAGGCGGTCGACGCTATGTACGGCGGCATCAATCTGCTGCTGGCCTTCCCGCGCCTGTTGCTGGCCGCTGTCGGCCGACTGCGCCGCCTGGCTGCAGGACCGCGCCACTTCGTTGGCGGTAGCGACCATTTCGTGGAAAGCGGTGGAAACCATGTCCACGGCTTCGCGCTGGCGGCCGGCCGCTTCGGCCATGTCGCTGGAGACGCGGGTCGAGCGTGTGGAGGTGCTGAGAATCTTGCCGGCGGCAGCACCAATGTGCTGGATCAGACTGCGAATGGCGCCGAGGAACTGGTTGAACCAGCTGGCCAGTTGCGCGGTTTCGTCACGGCCACGGATTTCCAGGTTGCGGGTCAGGTCACCCTCGCCTTGGGCAATGTCCTCCAGGCCGTTGGTGACGCTGTTGATCGGGCGCACGATGAGCTTGGCGAAGGCCGCGCCGACCACGGCGAACAGCGCCGCCAGCACCACGGCGATGACGCCGATCAGCCAGGTCAGCCGGGTAGTCGTCTGCATCACTTCGCTTTGCTGGATCAGGCCGATGAAGGTCCAGCCCAGTTGCTCGTCGGGATACACGTTGGCCATGTAGCGCACGCCGTTGAGCTCGACTTCGACCAGGCCTTTGCCGGCCTTGGCAAGCTCGGCGTAACCGTCGCCAAAGCTGGCCAGCTGCTTGAAGTTGTGGGCGGCGTCACGCGGGTCGACCATCACGTTGCCGTTGCTTTCAACCAGCATCAGGTAGCCGCTGTCACCCAGTTTGATCTGCTTGACGATTTCGGTCAGGCCTTTGAGCGACACGTCGATGTTGACCACGCCGCCGGGGTTGCCCAGCTGGTTGGCCACGGCGCGCACGGTGCTGACCAGCACGGCGTCGTCGGCAGCCCAGTAGTAGGCGCCGGTGCGTACGGTCTTGCCCGGGTTGGCCATCGCCAGCTGGTACCACGGACGGGGGCGCGGGTCGTAGTTGACGAACTTCTGCCCGGCCGGCCAGCCGACGTAGCCGCCGTCACTGACCCCGTAGGAAACATAGGCATAGTTGGGGTGTGAGTCTGCCAGGCGGGTGAAGAACTCCAGCAGCTGCTTGTCCTGCTCGCCCAGCTCGTAGGACGGGTTGGCACTGGTGAACTTGTTCAGGTTGCTGCCGGTGGCGGCGACCATGGGCTGCGCAGCGAGGTACTCGACGTTCTGGTTGATGCCCTGGAAGAAGATGTTCATCGCGTTGCTGACCTGGCGGATTTCCCGGCTGCTGCCGTCGAGGAATCCATCGCGGGCTTCGCCACGCAGGTTGAGGACCACAAGGGTGGCCACGAGGACGATGGGCAAGCCGGCGATGACCGCGAATGCCCAGGTCAGTTTCTGTTTGATGCTCATCGACGCTCCCGGGATTTTTGTTTTCGACACATGAGGCAGGTAGCAACTGCATCGGCCACATCCGGGTTTTATGAAGCCAGAACGCCTGTATTTATTGGATAAAGTCGTGGTTGGTGACTATTCGGTCGTGTTTGGACGCTTATGGCATACCAAACGGCTGTGACGGTTCAGTGACAGCAGGTTCCCGCAGCGCCATTGGCCAGGTCCTTGAGGATCGGGCAGTCCGGGCGGTCGTCCCCCTGACAGTGCGAAACCAGTTCGCCAAGGGTATCGCGAAGACTCACCAGTTCCTCGATGCGGCGGTTCAGCTCACCGATGTGCTGCATGGCCAGCGCCTTCACATCGGCGCTGGCGCGTTGGCGGTCCTGCCACAGGGTCAGCAGCTTGCCGACCTCTTCCAGGGAAAACCCCAGGTCGCGCGAGCGCTTGATGAAGGCCAGGCTATGCAGGTCTTGCGCCTGGTACAGGCGGTAGCCGCTGTCACTGCGCGCGGCGGGCTTGAGCAGGCCGATGGCTTCGTAATAACGGATCATCTTGGTGCTGAGCCCGCTGCGGCGGGCGGCCTGGCCGATGTTCATGGGGCGTCCTCCTGGTGGGTGGTGCCGGGTTTCCAGGCCTTCAGCCACAGCGCGTTGCTGACCACGCTGACGCTGGACAGGGCCATGGCGGCGCCGGCCAGCACCGGGTTGAGATAACCCAGCGCAGCCAGCGGAATGCCGATCAGGTTATAGATGAACGCCCAGAACAGGTTCTGGCGGATCTTTGCGTAGGTCTTGCGGCTGATTTCCAGGGCGGCGGGCACCAGGCGCGGGTCGCCACGCATCAGTGTGATACCGGCTGCCTGCATTGCCACGTCGGTGCCGCCACCCATGGCGATGCCGATGTCGGCGGCGGCCAGGGCCGGGGCATCATTGATGCCGTCGCCGACCATGGCAACCACGCCATCCTGCTTCAGCGCAGCCACCGTCGCGGCCTTGTCGGCCGGCAGCACCTCAGCATACACATCGTCGATGCCCAGGGCGTCGGCCACCACTTTGGCGCTGCCGCGGTTGTCCCCGGTCAGCAGGTGGCTGCTGATGTGTTGTGCGTGCAAGGTGTCGATGGCCTGCGCGGCGCCGGGCTTGAGGCTGTCACCAAAGGCGAACAGGCCCAGCACGCGGGGTTGCGTGCCGCGTTCGACCAGCCATGACAGGGTGCGCCCCTCGGCTTCCCAGGCCTGGGCCTTGGCGGCCAGGTCGCCGGGCAGCAGCCCGCTTTCATCGAGCAGGCGGCGGTTACCCAACGCCAGCTCGCGGCCTTCGACACGCCCGGCTATGCCGCGCCCGGTCAGCGACTGGCTGTCGGCGACAGTCGGCACGTCGAGCCCTTGTTCGGCACAGGCGTCCAGCACCGCTTTGGCCAGCGGGTGTTCGCTGCCGCGCTGCAGGGCGCCGGCCAGGCGGTGCAGGTCGGCGCCGCTGCCATCTTGCGCCTGGCTGTGGACCACCCGGGGGCTGCCGGAGGTGAGGGTGCCGGTCTTGTCGAAGACCACACGGTTGACCGCATGGGCACGCTCCAGGGCTTCGGCGTCCTTGATCAGGATGCCATGGCGGGCGGCAACGCCGGTGCCGGCCATGATCGCCGCGGGCGTGGCCAGGCCGAGTGCACAGGGGCAGGCGATGACCAGCACGGCGACGGCGTTGATCAGCGCGGTTTCCAGCGGTGCGCCCGCCAGCCACCAGCCGACCAGGGTGATCAGCGCCAGCACCAGCACAGCCGGGACGAACACCTGGCTGACCCGGTCGACCAGCTTCTGGATCGGGGCTTTGGCGGCCTGGGCGTCTTCTACCAGGCGAATGATGCGCGCCAGTACGGTCTCGGTACCAAGCGCCTGGGTGCGTACCAACAGCCGGCCTTCGCCATTGATGGCGCCGCCGGTGACATTATCGCCAGGTTGCTTGGGCACTGGCAGGCTCTCGCCGCTGATCAGGGCTTCGTCGGCATGGCTACTGCCGTCTTCGACCACACCATCGACCGGAAAGCGCTCGCCGGGCTTGACCAGCACCAGGTCGCCGAGGCGCAGCTGAGTGATGGCTACGTCTTCTTCCTGGCCATCGACTACGCGCAGTGCGCGCTCCGGACGCAATGCTTCAAGGGCACGGATGGCACTGGCGGTCTGGCGCTTGGCGCGGCTTTCCAGGTACTTGCCGAGCAACACCAGGGCAATCACCACGGCCGAGGCTTCGAAGTACAGGTGCGGTGTCATGCCGGCAGGGGCTTGTGCCCACTGGTACAGGCTCAGGCCGTAACCGGCGCTGGTGCCCAGGGCTACCAGCAGGTCCATGTTACCGGCACCTGCGCGTACTGCCTTCCAGGCGGCCACGTAGAAGCGCGCCCCCAGAATGAACTGCACCGGCGTGGCCAGTAGAAACTGCGCCCACGCTGGCAACATCCAGTGCAGGCCGAACGGCTGCACCAGCATTGGCAATACCAGTGGCATGGCCAGCAGCAAAGCCGCGCCGACTGCCAGGCGCTCATTGCGCAGGCGGCGTTGGGCAGCCTGTTGATCGTCCTTGGCCGCTTGCGGCAGGCTGGCGCTGTAGCCGGCCTTGTGCACAGTTTCGATCAGCAGGTTGTCGTCGACGGCCGCGAGCACTTCGAGGTGTGCGCGTTCGCTGGCCAGGTTGACGCTGACCTGCTCGACCCCTGGCAACTTGGCGAGCGCGCGCTCGACACGGGCCACGCAACTGGCGCAGGTCATGCCGCCAATCTGCAGTTCGACGGTGCGGACAGGCACGCCATAGCCGGCTTCGCGCACAGCGTCGACCAGGGCCGCCAAGCTGTTGGCCGGGGCCTGGACACGGGCCTTTTCGGTGGTGAGGTTGACGCTGACCTGTTCAGCGCCGGTGACCTTGCGCAGGGCGCGCTCGACCCGGCCAGCACAGCTGGCGCAGGTCATGCCGGAGATCGGCAGGTCGTATGTGGTGGATGCGGGCATGGCTCTCCTCCTTGGACAGGGCTTCAGCATCAGCATCAACCTTGCCACGCAGGTAAGGTCAATAGCCCAGGCTGGCTCGCTTCAACTCCAGGCCATAGTGCCCCATTGCGATGCGGTATTTGTTGATCTGGCCCGCCTGCAGGTTCAAGCGCGTGCTGCGCTGGTCCTCGATACCCGCTTTGCATCCCGGCATCTGCCCTGGCAGCAGGCGCAGGCGCACATCCACTGGGCCCGGTGGCAGGTTGAACGAGGTGGACTGCTCCTGGAACACCCGGCCGGAGAGCTGGTCGTTGAGGTACACGCCGATTTCACAACTGCTGGCCACTTCCAGGCGCTCGCGGGAAATGATCAGCACGCTGTAGTCCGAGTTGCCTTCGGCGCTAGCCGGTGGCACCGCAGCCAGCGCGCTCAACAGCCCGACAACGCCCAATGCTGCCCTGAACATGAAAAATCTCCTGATTGCATGACATCCAAAGGCGCAGCTTGGCCGACGCGGGCGCGGATTTCCACCCCAGGTGTCGCATGGCAGGCCTTGACCTTGCCCCGATGGCAAGCTTGAGACTGCCGGAAACCATCAAGGAGGTAACCCCATGCAAGTGTTCAATGTACAAGGCATGACCTGTGGCCATTGCGTGAAGGCCGTGACCCGAGCGGTGCAGGCGCAGGATGGTGCGGCCGAGGTCGAGGTCGACCTGGCGGCCAGGCAGGTGCGGGTACAGAGTGAGTTGGCACAGGAGCAAATTCTTGTGGCCATTCGTGATGAGGGCTATCAGGCCGAAGTGGCCTGAACCATTGCCTGAGGGAGCGGGGCGCAGCCGCCCTCGGGTTTGTTGCAAATGTTTTCAGACTGATGGGGTCCACAGCAGGTAGAATCAGCCACTTGCTTAGCCTGCTATGGATTCCTGATGAACCTGCGAATGGTGCTCATCCTGGGCGCACTCAGTGCGTTCGGGCCCTTGGCGATCGACTTCTACCTGCCTGCCTTCCCGGCCATGGCGCAGGCGTTCGCCACCGACGAAAAACACGTTCAGGCCACCTTGGCCGCCTATTTCCTCGGCTTGTCCATCGGGCAGTTGGCCTACGGCCCGGTGGCGGACCGTTTTGGTCGGCGCAAGCCGCTGATGTTCGGCGTGACCTTGTTCACCCTGGCTTCACTGGCGTGCGCCTACGCCCCCAACCTCGACACCCTGGTGCTGGCGCGGTTCGTCCAGGCGCTGGGCGGTTGCGCCGGCATGGTGCTGTCGCGGGCCATCGTCAGCGACAAGTGCGACCCTGTGGCTTCGGCCAAGGTCTTTTCGCAACTGATGCTGGTCATGGGCCTGGCGCCGATCCTGGCGCCGATGCTGGGTGGGGTTCTTGTGAACCTGGCCGGCTGGCAGTCGATCTTCCTGGCCTTGAGCCTGTTCAGTGCCGGCTGCCTGCTGGCGGTCAGCCTGGGTCTGCCAGAAAGCCTGCCTGCGGACATGCCGCGTCAGCCACTGTCGGGTGCCTTGAGCCAGTACCTGCGTCTGCTCGCCGACCGGGTTTTCCTCGGGCATGCCTTGACCGGCGGTATCGCCATTGCCGGTATGTTCGCCTATATCGCCGGCTCGCCTTTCGTGTTCATCAAGCTTTACGACGTGCCAGCCGAGCACTACGGCTGGCTGTTCGGCACCAATGCCGCCGGTTTTATCCTGGTGGCGCAGGTGAACGCGCGCATGCTGGCCAAACGTGGGCCGGCGTTCCTGCTGGCGCGCGCAGTGTGGATGTACCTGGCTGCGGGCCTGGCGCTGCTGGGCGTGGCAGCACTGCAACCGGCACAGCTATGGCCACTGCTGGTGCCGCTGTTCCTCTGCATCGCCAGCCTGGGCTGCATCATCCCCAATGCTTCAGCCTGCGCCATGAGCGGGCAGGGCGCGCGGGCTGGCAGCGCCTCGGCACTGATGGGCTGCCTGCAGTTCAGCGTGGCCGCGGGTGCGGCGGCGCTGGTCGGGCTGCTGCATGATGGCAGTGCGGTGCCGATGGCGCTGGTGATCAGCTTGTGCGGGGCACTGGCGGTCAGTGTCGCGCTGCTGACCCGGCGTTTGCAGGCCAGGCGTCCCGCATGAGCGGGTGAGGGGCCTGCAAGCGGGTTTCCAGCGTGGCCACGAAAGCACGCGCTTCGGCCTCGCTACGGAAACTCACCACATGTTGATCGAGCTGCACCTGCCAAGGGCAGGCGGGGTTGCGGCTCGAGGTGCTGACGACAATTTTCATCGTGGCATACCTCCTGAAGGGGGGAGCGGATCAAGTGTAGCGCTGTGCCCCCTGCCTGCCATGACCTTCATCAGTGTCCTGACTGACGGTCGCCGGAAGCCTTTTTTGCGCCGCGTTTGCTGCTTGCCCCTCTCTGCCTGCGAGTAGCTGGAACCTTTCGCTTTATATTGCGCTATTTGCGGAAGTTGCTTGTCGGCCGCTTCCGAAGTTGCGTTCGGTGTTTTCTCCTCAGCACGTCCCTGTCCCTCTGCGCTGGCCCGCAGGGCTGCCTGTTCACGCGGTTTTGGCAAGGTCCTGCAATGCGCTGTCCGGAATGCAATGGGTAGGCATACCCAGTGGCTTTTCGGCGAGTCTGTTCCCGAACCGGTCTGCCGGAATGCTGTTTGCTGCGGCTTATACTGGCGAACCAGGCCAGTGCCAGCGAGAGGTGCTTCCCTGCCAGGGGTTGGCCATCGCATCCACTCAGTGAACTTGCAGGGAGTTACAGGGACATGAACGCAGCCAGCAGTATCAGCCAGATCGCCAGCCTGATGGCCGACCCCAAGCGCAGTGCCATGTTGTGGGCACTGATCGATGGCACGCCACGGCTGGCCAATGAGCTTGCAGTAATGACCGGCCTGACTTCGTCGTCGGCCTGCGCTCATCTATCGTTGCTGTCGTCGGCGGGTCTGCTCAGGCATGAAGCAAGGGGCCGCAAGCGCTACTTCCGCCTGGCAACCCCGCAGGTCGGGGCGGCAGTAGAGGCCCTGGCCAGCGTGCAGCTTGAAAGCGCCAGGGGGGAACGGCCCAAAGCGCCGGTATCACCGTTGCCCATGTCGATGCGCCGGGCACGCCGTTGTGGTGATCACCTGGGCGGAGAGCTGGCGGGTGAGTTGTACCATCGCCTGGTGGTGGCCGGTTGGCTGGAAGGCAGCGGTCGTCAGTTGATGGTAAGTGACGAGGGGCGGGCGCAGCTTGCTCAGGTGGGGGTGTACATCGACGCCTTGGCGCCGCAT
>NZ_JABMCW010000173.1:0-11574 GCF_013179705.1 Pseudomonas sp. CM25
GTGTTTCTCATTGCGACTGCTGCGCTGATGGTTGTATTCGTTCAGTCAACGTCCAATCTGTCCCTCGCGTTTTTGATTGGACTATTGCTAGGGGTTACAGTTAATGGATCAGTGGCGGGACTGTTCGCGATGGCGCCAAGCCTTTATGACACTAACGTTCGAACAACCGGCCTTGGGCTGGCCATCGGTGTTGGGAGAGCAGGCGGAATACTCTCTCCTGTAGCGGCTGGATACTTCCTCGACCTGAACTGGGCGCCGGCTTCACTGTATTCACTCTTCGCTCTGGCGTTTGCCCTAGCCATGGTAGTTGTCCTGACCGCAGCAAGAAAGCCCGTGACCGTCCTTTCGGCGGAGCACAATACTCCTACTTAACCGAAGTCGCTCTTCTAAATCAGTTATAGCTTATCTGCCACTCTAAACTGGCTTAGTGCAGCGCTCAAATGAGCGCTGCCTACTCGGCGCTGTCGATCCAACAATAAAACTAAGAATCGGACACATATTTATGCAATCACATAGCTCTGCATCCCACCTCTGTGTCATCCTGTTCACAACAGTGGCTGCCAATGCGTGCGCAAGTGGTTTTATCGAAGACAGCAAAGTATCATTGACAGCGCGGAATTATTATTTTGATCGCGACTTCAAAAAAGACTCACCTTATCCAGCCGCTCGAGAGTGGGCTCAAGGCTTCATTTTCAATGCTGACTCCGGATACACGCCTGGCGTAATCGGTCTTGGCGTGGACGTCACGGGAATGCTCGGGCTTCAACTTGACTCATCGCCTGAACACACTGGCACGCAAATGCTGCCATTCGACCCTCAGACCCGAGATGCGGCCCACGAATTTTCTGAACTGGGTGTCGCTGTCAAAGCCCGGGTTTCAAAAACAGACCTAGCTGTAGGGACGCTATTTCCGACTCTACCCGTCCTGTACTCCAGCTCAGCACGACTTTTGATCCAGAGCTTCCGTGGCGCATACGTTACGTCGGGAGACATACCAAACCTTACGCTCCACGCCGGCTATATTGACCGTGTGAATCAGCGCGACTCTACGGACAATCAGCAGCTTTCGATCGCCAACCCGAACGGTCGTTTCAAGCCAGGACAGTTTTCTGACAAATATACCTTCGCCGGGTTTGAGTATGCTTTCTCACCAACCCTGGACGTAAAATACTTCCACGCCGAGCTAGAAGACATCTACACCCAGGGCTACTTGGGGATAATCCATACTGCACCCATTGGCAACGGCACACTTAGGACCGACTTCCGATTCTTCGATAGTCGAGATTCGGGTCTCTCGAAATCTGGAGAAGTTGACAACAGGAACTACGGGCTAATGGTCACATACCAAACAGGCCCGCATGCCTTCGGCTTAGGCTACATGTATCAAACAGGAGATACTGCTTTCGCTTATCTTTCTGGTGGAGAAGCAACAACTATTAACGAAGGTTCGATGAGCTCTGATTTTGTCAACCCCAAAGAGCGCACTGCCATTGCGCGCTATGATTACAACTTTGCAGCGATGGGGATTCCAGGGCTTAAAGGTATGCTCAGGTATATGCGCGGGTCCAATATCGACCTTCCCGCGATGGGGGGTGATAACCTAACGGAGTCGTCCAAGGACGTGGAACTTTCTTATGTCATTCAGTCAGGGCCGTTCTCCGGCTTAGCGCTAAGAGCGCGTCATGCTTTCTTTCGAAACGACCTATCTGCAGCTGCAACAATGCGAAGCGCAAATGAAACTCGCATCAACATCGATTATACCTGGAAGTTTAAATAACGCTCAGGCGTTAAAATCAGACGCTGCGTCTGCTCTATCACAGAGATTTCAGCTTCCGACTTATCAGCGGCAGTGCAGACAGTGGGGTATCGCTCATGGGTAAGGCTTGTTGAGGTTGGCTGAACGTCAGCACAGGTCAGCTGACCCGTGCTGACTTGATCGGAGAGCCCCTAGCACTCAGGCGTCTGATAAATGCTGGTCAAAAAACTCAACAACTGCCCTCGCTGTTCATCATTCAGTGCCGACGTCGCCTCACGATCGCTCTCCCTTGCAATCCCTTTCAGCTCTTTGAGCAACGCTTCCCCTGCTTTACTGAGGAACAGCCCGTAAGAACGCTTGTCTGGTTTGCAACGTACACGAACCGCGAGCGCTCGCTCTTCCAATTTGTTCAGCATCGGCACGACCTGCGGTGGCTCGATCGCAAGTGCGCGGGCCAGGTCTGCCTGCATCAAACCTGGGTTCTGGGCAATGATCGCCAACGCTGAAAACTGCGCAGGGCGCAGATTGTAGGCCGAGAGCCGAGCTGTGAACTGATGAAAAAGCTTCAATTGAGCTCGGCGCAAAGCGTAACCGATCAATTCCTCGAGTGCCCCATCCTCGGCTAAAAGGGGGGGTGAATCGGTGTCGGTGGTACGTGCAGACCTTGCCATTGGAGGAAGCGTTCTCGAAATATGGATAAGTAATTTACCCAGTTTGCCCGCCTCGGCACAATCTTGCTAGTGCATTGATAGCCATCGCTATTGAACTCGCCGGCGTGGAATAGGAATGTCAGATCACGTTTGACAGCGTAACCATGCTGCTCGCTAGCGGGTGAGGCACCCCATGTGAGGGGAACCTGGCGCAGACAGTGTCATTGTATTGTGCTATCCGACGCCCGCTATCGATCGACGTGTTGCGCCAATCCATGTGGGCGGTCCCTCATTGCCGAATCGTTCTGAAGCCGACGTGCGAGGTAACCATGAACACGGGTTGCGGCTGGCGCGCCGAAGGCCTGTAGCGCATGCAGCGGTCTGCCGAGCATAGGTGCGAGCCACCCTTGATCACCGCCACCGGTACGCCCGGTTCGGCGGGATCGAAGCTATCCGCTAACGCCGGGCCTGGAGGATCGATGATGGCATCGCGCTGGGCGTCGTGGCCCGGTCGATAGCCGCTGCTCGTCAGCTCCCATACATTGCCGCCAGCATCGAAAAGACCGAAGCCATTGGCCGGGAAACAGCCCACTGGAGACGTGCCGGTGAAACCATCTTTCGCCGCATTGTGGTACGGGAACTGGCCTTGCCAGGTATTGGCCATGAGCTTGCCTTGAGGCCGCTCGCTGGGGCCCCAGCTGAAGTCGGCATCGTCCTGACCGCCACGCATAGCGTATTCCAACTGCGCCTCGCTAGGCAGTTCGCGGCCTGCCCAGCGGGCGTAGGCCTGGGCATCGTCCAAGGCGATCTGCACCACAGGGTGATTGTCCAGCCCAGCGAGGCTGCTGGCTGGGCCCTGCGGGTGTTGCCAGCTGGCGCCAGGCACGAATTGCCACCCGGGGCTGAGTACATCAGGCCCTTGCTGGAATACCATCGCGCCCGGTACCCGCAGGTCGTCGGGCAGGGTCGGGTCGTCCGCGACGCTGATACCGCGTTCGGCATGGGTGACATACCCGGTGGCTCTCACGAAGCGCGCGAACTGAGCGTTGGTCACCGGGTGCACGTCGATCCAGAAGCTCGAAACCTTGGCAAGATGTGGGGGGCCTTCTTCGTCATAGAAACGGTTTGAACCAAAGCTGAACTCGCCGCCCGGCACTTGCACCATGCCATCCCGCCAGGGGCCCTGGCGCTGCGCGGGCAGGCCGCTATAGCCTGCGCACAGCAGCGCCGGCGCCGGCGCCTGCGGCCACGCGGCGTAGGCAGCGGCGAGTAGACCGGCGATGAGTGCTGCGCAGCCGGCTACTCGGGCGATCATGGCTGCTTGGCCAGGGCTGGCTTAGGTAGTGCCGGGCTGGCGGGGCGACCGTCGGCATGGATTGCAATATTGCTTCGCTGGGCGTATGCCTTCCAGTCGCGCAGCATGAGCGCTACCTGCTCAGGGTGTGCGGAGGCGATGTCCCGATGCTCACCAGGGTCCTTGTCCAGGTCGTACAGATGCCAAGCCGGCTTGCCGTCGGTAGCATCCCACAGCAGTTTCATCGATCCTTTGCGCAGCGAGGCGCTGCCGTTGATCTCCCAGCCCAAGGCCTCGTCACGAGCATGAATCTGGGTGTCCTTGCCTTGCAAGTAGTCCAGGGCCGAGGTGCCTTGCGGCGGCACAATGTTGCGGTCACGGTATTTGATGCCTGGCATCGGCGCACCTGCCAGTTGCAGCAGCGTCGGCATGATGTCTCGGACACTGGCCATTTCCTTGCTGCGTCCAGCCTTGACGGTGGCCGGATAGTAGACAAATGCCGGCACGCGGATGCCACCTTGGTAAGTGGTCATCTTGTAGCGGCGGCTGGGTAGGGCGCTGACTTGGGCCCAGGCCGGCCCCACCATCAGGAACGAGTCACGACGGCCATAATTCTCCAGGCGATTGTCGAAGTTGGCCTTGATCCAATCGGGGTCGACGCGGGTGGTGTTCTCCGGCCCGTTGTCGGACATGAACAGAATCATTGTGTTGTCCAGCTGGTCGGTCTCGCGCAGGTGTTTCACCAGGCGCCCGACCTGGGCGTCAAGCGCCGCGACCATGGCGGCATACACCTCCATGGTGCGCGCGGAGTGGCGCTTTTGCTCTTCGCTCAGCGAAGCCCAGCTCGGCACGCCTTCCAGTTGCACCTGCATCGGGAAATCAGCCGGTACCAGGCCGGCCTTGCGCTGGCGCTCCAAGCGCTCATGCGCAATGGCCTCGTAGCCTTGGTCATAGCGGCCGCGGTACTGCGCCAGGAATTCCTCGGGGGCTTGCAACGGCCAGTGTGGCGCCGTATAGGCGGCGAATGCGAAGAACGGCTTGTTGCTGGCATTGCCTTGGTCGATGAGATCGATCAGGCGCTCGGTGTACCAGGTGGTGGAGTAGAAATCGTCAGGTAGTTCGATGGGTTCGCCATTGTGGCGGTAAGTGACGCCGTAATTCGGTTGAGCATCCATGGTGGTCTGTTTGAATTGCGCGGCGCCACCTTCGAGCAGGACGTAGGCCTCGTCGAAGCCACGATTTTGCGGCTGCTGCGCCGGCTGCATGCCTAGGTGCCATTTGCCTGCGATGTAGGTGCGATAGCCTGCATCCTTCAGCAATTCAGCCAGGGTCGCGACGCTGGTGCCAAGCACGCCCTCGTAACCGGCACGGACCTGGGCATCGCCGAATAGGCGTTTGCGGGCTTCAGACATCATGCCCAGCCCGGCCAGATGCGGGTCATTGCCCGACATCAGCATCGCACGGGTAGGCGAGCAACTCGGCGCGGCGTGGAAGTCAAGCATCAGGCGGCCATCAGCCAGCAACTTGTCGAGGTTGGGCGTTTGTATCTCGCTGCCCAAGGCCGACAGATCTGAAAAGCCAAGGTCATCGGCGACGATCAAGAGAATGTTTGGCTGTTTAACGATTGGGGCGGCCATCACCTGGCTGGTCCCGAGGATCAGCATGCCGAGAGCGGCAAAGGTACGTGGGCAATTCATCGGAGTGCTCTTGTTGTTGTGTGAATTAGCGTGCGTGTGGAAGCTCAAAATAGACGGTGTTGCTTAAGAAATCCAGAGACAGAGACCAATGGATTCGGGTGAATCGACGGGGAAGTGTGCGATAACCGAACGCTTCCTGATTGGATTCCTGATCCCCCTCTGCTGACCAGTTGACGCCGATATAATTAACAAAAATAATCGCTAACAGAGTTATCCAGTGGCAACAACAATAACAAACCGAGGAAATTCTGATGACGAGGCCGTTCAAGCGGACTTGGGTTCCGTTTGCATTACTTTCACTCAGCCAATGCATCCATGCAGCCAGCCCGCTGGAGGACAGTCGGCCTGGCCGGCCAGGGGCACCCCGCTGGGTCGAGGACTACCGCTTTCTCGACGATCCCGCCAAGGCCACAGACCCTTTCGATGGCCTGCGATACCATCGGCTGTCCGAGTCGGCTTGGTTGCAACTAGGTGCTGAGGCCCGCTACCGGGCCGACGTGCTCGGCAAGCCGTTCTTCGGCCTGCGCGATCTGAACGACGATTCCTATCTGCAGCAGCGGCTGCAAGCCCACGCCGATTTGCATTTGTTCAACGATGCAGTGCGCACCTTCGTCCAGGTGGAGAACACACGCGGGTTCGGCAAAGATGTGTATTCCCCGGCCGACGAAAGCCACAACGAAATACGCCAAGCCTTCATCGATCTCAATTACGACTTGGCTGGAGGCCGCTCCACCCTGCGGGTAGGGCGCCAAGAGTTTGCCCTTGGCGACCATACCTTCTTCAATTATCGCGATGTGCCGAACATCCGCCTCAGCTTCGACGGCATGCGAACGAGCCTCAACCTCAAAGACGGGCGCAAGCTCGATGCCTTTGCCATGCGCCCAGTCACCACCGGCGAAGACAGCTGGGATGACGGTAGCAACAACAGTGTAAAGGTCTACGGTCTGTACGGTACCTTGCCCCTATCGTTGAGCTGGAACTTGGACCTGTTCGCCTTTGGGCTAGAAACTGACGACCGCAGCTTGGCCGGCGAGTCGGGTAATGAGCAGCGCTATACCTTCGGTACCCGCCTGTTTGGCCACCATGATGTGTTGGATTGGAGCTGGAATCTGGCCGGACAGAGTGGCCATCTAGCTAGCGCGCCAATCCGCGCGTGGATGGTAGCGAGCAATAGCGGCTACTCCTTTAACCACCGCTGGAAACCCCGCCTCGGAATGCGTATCGACGCGGCGAGCGGGGACAGTGAACTGGGCGACGGCAAGATCGGCACCTTCGATCCCCTGTACCCACGTAACGGGTTTTACGGGGATGCCAGCCTGACCACATTAAGTAATGCCGTCATAGTTGGCCCGACATTCGGCTTTTCGCCTTGGAGCAAGATCCGTATAGAACCGGCCATTTTCGGTGTATGGAAGCAGCGCGAGGAGGATGGCGTGTATGTTCCCGGCATGAGCCTGTTGGCAGGCACTCGCGACACCGGCCGTCACGTGGGAACCCTTTATCTAGTCAATAGTCGCTGGCAGGCTACGTCCAACCTGACGATGGACTTCAACATCAACTACTTTGACGTCGGCTCGGCCATCAAAGATGCGGGTGGCGACGACTCCTCCTTGGTCACGGTGCGCGCCACTCTCCGGCTCTGACAGACAATTCGGCCCTCTCTGCAGCTCAAGCGTCTGTCTGCATTCGCGAACTTGTGTGTTGCTAGGGCTGCAGGCAGATTATTTTACAGGCGGCACGCGAGCATCTGGGAAGGTAAAAGACGTTCAATCCGTTGTATGCGGGAAATCAGTACCTCACGATCAATTCTTCATTGAGTGCATCCAATTTAATCGATGTTAGCCCCAGTCTGACGATTCCGGTGGGTGAAAAATCAAGTCTTAAATTTTATAATCGCTGGTACTGGCGTTATTCTGCCCATGATGGCATTTATGGCCCAGGTATGACTGGGTTGTCGCCCAGCTATCAAAACGGAGCACGCATACGTCGGTATGCAACCATCGGCAGAATTCCTCTGGCCCATCAACAGGAACCTCGTGGCCTACTTTTCGGCAGGCTATTTTTCTCCCTCCCAGGCCATGAAGGATTCAGGCCTAAAGGAGTCAACCGCATTACGTGCTGAGCTCAACATTATCTACTGAGGCCCACCGTAGTAATGGGTCAAGGCAGTGAATGCTGTGGGCCAGGGCCTCAATGAGGCCCTGATAGCCGCTTCATCAGTAGCTTCGAACCGGACTGAATCAATTGAGGGCCTGTATGCAGCCGCGCGCCTTGCCGCGGCCGTTTGGCGGGCCCAACGTCCCCTCATTATTGTGCATCGGTGCGCTCATGGCAGGGCTTGCGCGGGATTTCAACGTGTTGCTCATCGGGTCTCAGCGTCAGGACCCGAACCCCTGAAGCAGTCACTGCAACAGTGTGTTCGAACTGAGCGGATAATCGGCCATCTCTGGTCACTACAGTCCATCCGTCATCTAGCGTTTTAACGTGCCGTGCGCCTTGGTTGAGCATCGGTTCAATGGTGAATACCATGCCCTCACGGAGCACGAGCCCAGTCCCGGGTTGTCCAAAATGCAGCACCTGCGGGGCTTCATGCATTTCTCGCCCGATACCATGACCACAATATTCACGAACGACCGAGTAACCGTTGCGTTTCGCGTGGCGCTGTATGGCTGACCCTATATCACCCAGACGCGCACCCGGGCGAACCGTGTGAATACCTTTCCACATGGCTTGGTATGTGACCTGGGTCAAACGCTTGGCCAATGGGCTGACCGTGCGTGCCGATCAGGTAAGTTTTACTGGAATCAGCTATGTATCCGTTTTTTTCCAGCGTGATATCGAGGTTCACAATATCGCCGTCTTGCAGCACTCGAGTGGAGGAGGGAACGCCATGGCACACCACCTCATTAATCGAACAGTTCAAAACGAACCCATAACCGTATTGCCCTTTGCTGGCAGGCCGGGCTTGAAGATCCTGCACGATGATGGTCTCGACCAAACCATCGACCTGAAGCGTGGTCATCCCCATGAGCGGGGTGCGGTCGAGCCTTTCGAAGACGGTGGCAAGTAGGCGCCCGGCTTCCGCCAGCAGGGCTATCTCATGGGGGTGTTTGATCATCGTCATAGTGTTGCCAATGGCTCGGCCGAGACACCGGCGCTGCTGAATTCACGCTTCATGATTTCGCTGTAGGACAACGAAGGGTTGGTTTCACATAACATACCGACCTTAATCCAAAACGCTGCTTGTGCGTTAATTGAACGGCACGAGACTTTAGTCGCGCGACGAATCTGTTCGTGTAATTCGTCATCAATGTTGACAATGCCCATCAATGGCTTTCCTGTGAGGTGTGGGCAGATCATATATGAGTCGTATATGAATGACTACTGTCTTGGGATGTGCTTTGGTAGGGCAGCCGCGCCCCTTGCCTACAGAAAAAGTCAGTCTGGCTAGCTGGGCGGTTGGATGCGCAGGGTTTCTCAGGCTCGCAAGGGGATGAAGAGCCATCATCGGTTCATCGCCGTTTGCGCACTGTTGGCGCTCCGGCCAATATCGCAATGGCTGTGGTCGTGGTCGGTGAGGCGGCCACACTCGGGCAGGGTCGTCGCCAGGCGTGTTTCTTCCTCGCTAAACGCCTGGTTGATACGCGAACCGTTGCTGATAAAGTGGGTGCCGTTGTTGAAAGCGATGGAGCCGTTATGCGGGGGCCACTAATCGACCACCAGTTGCGAGTCGCTGATCGATTGGCCACCGGTCCAATCGCTGTCACGCAGGCAGCCAGCTACAGCCTGCGTCGCTTCCATCGGGCTATTTGACAGGTTGAACCAACTGGACGGCGAGGGTAGGGCGGAGGCGCTTGCGCAGATCCGTTACCCGCCGGCATGATCAGTCTACGGGAGCGTTTTGAAATACGTGGCCACTACGAAGCGAGATCGCCGCGCAGCCAAGCAGCCCGAATAACGTCGCGACAATAATCCAACCAAGTCCATTGCTGTAAAGTGGTACGACCGAAGCCAGGAACGCGTCAGTCGCTGCCGGTACCAATTCAAACGCCTTCAGCGCATCAATGGCTCCCATGAGCCCCGCGCCCAGCACTGCCCCGATGTAAACGGATTGATGGCCACCGAAGAGCCTGTTAAGGAAGACGAGTGCGATCAAGGTGATCGCAATCGGGTACAAGAACAACAGGATCGGCGATGCGAGATGCAAAATTGAAGTCAAGCCAAAATTGGTGATCAACAGACTCAGGGCTGTAAGTAAAACGGCCCAGGGTTTGTAACCGACAGCAGGAAACACTCGGCTGAAGTATTCAGCCACCGACGCCAAGCACGCGACGGCCGTGGTCAGTCCTGTCAGCATGATAATCACCGCGAGCATCACCACGCCGGTTTGACCTAGCAATAGATCGACGATCTGGGTGAGTGCTTGGCCACCATTGCTGGAAAGCCCGAGTACAGCAAAGCTGCTTGCGCCCATCCCAGCTAACGACAATTGGACGCAGGCCAAACCAACCACGGCAACGAGTCCTGCCCGCACGAACAGTTTCGATAATTGGTGTGACCCTACGCCGGACCCCTTGGCCGCGTCGAGGAAAATCTTACCGAACACGAATGCGGCCAGCACGTCCATGGTGTAATAACCTTGAGTAAAGCCAAGACTAAAAGCGTTCTCGACGTACTCACCGGTCGGGGCCGAAAAATCCCCGATGGGCCACACGATCGAGGTGATGACGATAATGGTCAACAGAATGATGAAGGTGGGAGTGAGAACGCTGCCGATACGGTCAACAAACTTTTTAGGGTCCAACGACAGGAATAGCGTGACGCCAAGAAAAACCGCGGAGAAAGCCATCAATGGCCAATTCGAGACCTTCAGCGACTCTGTTACGAAAGGGGTCACGGATACTTCATATACGACCGCCGCGGTACGGGGCACCACATAGATCGGGCCCAGCGTAAGGAACAAAAGCATCGAGAAGAATTTAGCAAAGCCAGGGCTGACGCGACTCGATAGGGTGTCGATGCTGCCGCCCGCAATCGACAAGGCTAATATAGCCAAGAACACCAAGCCTACGCCAGTAATCAAAAAACCTGACATGGCCAGCCAGGTGTTCGTGCCTGCGGCTTGGCCTAGGGGCGGGGCGAAGATAATGTTGCCAGCGCCCAAAAACATGGAGAAGAGAAAGAATGAAAGTGCTAGAAAAGTTCTTGCCGTGATCGTGCCATTCATGACGTTTTGCCTCGAATTATTATTAGTTTCCGTACAGGGACTGGCGCTCTATGCCTGAGCGTCAAAATCGGGTAACGCGATAAGCACTGGTGTCGATGCTATCCGCCCCGCCACACATGCGGCTGGAGATGAGTTTTCCAGTGATCGCGGCGAGGGTGAGCCCTGCATGCTGATGACCGAAGGCAAAACCAATTTGCCGATGCGTAGGGTGTGTATCGATAACGGGTAGTGAGTCGGGCAGCGTAGGTCGCATCCCCATCCATTCGCTGGCCGCATTCAAGTGGGTTTCGGTCTGCGGTAACAGGGCGCCAAGGTGATGGCGCAAAGTCCGGTAACGTGCGGGATTCGCAGGAAGCTGCGTGCCACCAAGCTCGCTGAACCCTACAATTCGCAATCCGCCATCCAGCGGAGAAATGAAAACATTTCGATCCGCGGAACAGATCGGGCCGTTTATCAAACCATGCACATTTGCAAGATTCAGGTGATATCCGCGTTCAGCCATAAGCGGAACCTGTAACCCCAAGGGTTCCAGGAGTGTGGCACTGTAGGCGCCCGCGCAGATGATGGCTTTGTCAAAACGGTACTTGGCAAGGTTTGTCTTCACATCCACTCGGCCATTGGACGGACCCAGTAAAAGAACCTTTTCCTGAACGAGTTTTCCGCCAAGCTCAAGGAAACGATTGAATAATGCCTGGCTCAGTGAGTAAGGGTCAGCCACGCGGTGCGCATGGGGGAGCACGACTGCATGGTGCACTCGCCCGCGCAGGGCCGGTTCGAGCGTTGCCAACTCCTCACTGTTGGCAACGTGCGCTTTTATTCCCCAGGCAGAATAGAATTCCTGTTCGGACAGCGCAGACTCGAGGCTGGAGTCTTCCCATACACGCATATAATGTGTCTGCAGCAGATGTGCTGTGAGCCCTTCACGGTTTAACAGATTTCGCCAGGATGGC
>NZ_JABMCW010000174.1:0-11566 GCF_013179705.1 Pseudomonas sp. CM25
CCGGTCGATGATCGAGCTGATCGGCCGCCTGGGCGTAGACATCGAAGCCTTCTCCATCGGCGGCGGGCTTTCGACCCCTTACCGCAGCACCGACAAGCCGGTCGACCTGCAACGCTACGCGCAGACCTGGGCGGTGGCGCGCAAGGAAATCGAAGCCATGCTGGGCCACCCCGTGCGCATGGAGATCGAACCTGGGCGTTTCCTGGTGGCCGAGTCGGGCTACCTGGTGGCCGAGGTGCGTGCCGTGAAACAGGTGGGGCGCAATACTTTCGTGATGATCGATGCCGGCTTCAACGACCTGATGCGCCCGGCGATGTACGGTGCGTACCATGGCATGACCCTGCTCGACGCCAACGGCCAGCCGGTGGACCGCCCGCGCCAACCGACCGTGGTGGCCGGGCCACTGTGTGAGTCGGGAGACGTGTTCACCCAGGACGACCAGGAACTGACCCCACAGGACCTGCCCCAGGCGCAGGTGGGTGACTTGCTGGTGATTCACGATGCCGGTGCCTACGGGGCGTCGATGTCGTCGAACTACAACAGCCGACCTTTGCTGCCGGAGTTTCTGATCGAGAACGGCGCGCTGCGCATGATCCGCCGGCGGCAGACCGTGCAGGACCTGCTAGCGCTGGAAGCGGGTTTCTAGGCAGCGCACCAATGAGGGCTGCCTAGCAGCCCATCGCCGCCGAGCCAGCTCCCACAGGTACAGCGCAAACCCTGCTTGCAATCAGACCCCTCTATGGCAACAATGCGATCAATTCCCATTCATATTGCGGTCTTGACGCATGTCGACGCTCGATCCTCAGACCCTGCACCAGCTGTACAGTGAAAACAACGGCTGGCTGAAGGGCTGGCTGCGCGCCCGCCTGGGCAATGCCGCCGATGCATCCGACCTGGCGCACGACACCTTCCTGCGGGTAATGACCGCCCGCAACCAGCTGCCGATCCGCGAGCCGCGCAGCTACCTCAGCGCTATCGCCCGCTCGCTGCTGATCGACAAAGCCCGCCGCCGCACCATCGAAAAGGCCTACCTGCAGGCCTTGGCCCTGCGCCCGGAACCGGTAGAGGTATCGCCGGAAGTGCGCTTGTCGATCATCGAAATGTTGGTAGCCGTGGACAGCCTGCTTGACGAACTCGGCGCCAACACCCGCGCCATCTTCCTCGCCGTTCAACTCGAAGGCCTGACCTACGGTGCTGCTGCCGAGCGTTTCGGCGTGTCGGTTACCACCGTGAAGAACCATCTGATAAAGGCAATGACCCGCTGCCTGCTGGCAGTCGAAGGCTGAGGACGATGGATCTCAAGACGCTCGAAGCCGCTGCCACCTGGTATGTGCAGCTCAACGATGGCGCCAGCAACGAGGCGCGCACCCAAGCTTGGCGCCAGTGGCTGCAGGCAAGCCCACAACACGCTGCCGCCTGGGCGCGGGTAGAAAAACTGCAACTGCAGTGGGCCATGGTGCCGCCGCAGGCGGCGCTGTCCAGCCTGGGCGCGGCACAGGCACAGCGGCGCGATGTGCTGAAGGTGCTGAGCCTGTTGCTGGCCATGGGCGGCGGTGGCTGGCTGGCAGCCGAGCAGGTGCCCTATCGCGCCTTGCTGGCCCAGCAACACACCCGCGGCGGCGAACGGCGCAGCTTGCAGCTGGATGATGGCTCGCAGCTTGAAATGAACGTGAACACTGCGGTGGATGTGCGCTACGACGCAAAAGTGCGGGCAATCCAGCTGTACCATGGGGAAATACTCGTTCGCCCGACCATTACCCCTGAACAGCGCCCGTTCATCGTGCACACCGAAGACGGCAGCGTACTCGCCCGTAGTACCGAGTTCAGCATTCGCAAACTTGCGCAGCAAACGCGCGTGGGCGTGCTGCAAGCGGCTGTCGATGTACGCCCGCAGCGTCACCCGGAGCGGGTGCTGCGACTGCAAGCCGGGCAGCAGGTAAATTATGACCGCGACGACTTCGCCATCACCCATGCGCTGCCCGTCAATTCGACCGCCTGGGTACAAGGCATGGTGAGCGTGAACGACTGGCACCTGGGCGACTTTGTCGAAGAACTGGCGCGTTACCGACAAGGAGTGCTGCGCTGCGCACCCTCGATCCGGTCCATGAGCATTTCCGGAGCATTCCGCATCGACGATACCGACATTGCACTGGCCAACCTGCCGAAAACCCTGCCGGTGAAAGTGCGCTACCTCAGCCGTTACTGGGCAAGCGTGGAACCTGCCTGAGCAACAGCCGCAAAAAAACTTCACCCACACCTTGCTGATTTCGATTCTCGCCCGTCCCTGACACAAGCCGCGACGACAGCGACTTTCTGCCATGACACGGAAGGATCACGCAATGCCCCATCTGCACCCCACCCCTGCAACCAAGCTGAGCCAGGCCGTGCGCTTGGTGTTGTTCGGCATGTCCCTGGCCGGCGCACCGGGCCTGCTGCTGATGCCTGGCCTGGCCATGGCCCACAGCCAGACCGCCTATCACGTCCCCGCTGGCCCACTGGGCAATGCCATCACCCAGTTTGGCGTGCAGGCCGGCGTGACCATTTCGTTCGACACCACCCAGACGCGCAGCCTGAGCAGCGCAGGCCTGGAGGGTAGCTACAGCGTCGAGGAAGGGCTGGTTCGCCTGCTGGGCAACAGTGGCTTGCAGGCGCAGCGCCAGGGCAATGGCGGCTATGTGCTGGTACCCGCAGACAACGGTTCGGCGATGGAACTGGGGCCACTGAACATCGACGCCAACCGGCTGGATGCAACCAGCGAGGGCACCCAATCGTATACCGCGCATGCCGTCACCATCGGCAAGGGCGTGCACACGCTGAAGGAAACCCCGCAGTCGGTCACCGTGATGACCCGCAAGATGCTCGACGACCAGAACCTCAACACGCTGGAACAGGTGCTGGACAAAACCCCCGGCATCACGGTGTACGACTCGCCCATGGGCGGCAAGTACTTCTACTCCCGCGGTTTCAACCTGGATGGCCAGTACCAGTATGACGGCGTGCCGCTGGACGTAGGCGGCAACTACGTGCAGGCCAACAGCTTTTCCAGCGACATGGCGTTCTACGACCGGGTCGAAATTCTCAAGGGTGCAGCCGGCATGATGAAGGGCTCCGGTTCATCCGCCGGCGGCGTCAACTTCGTACGCAAGCGTGGCCAGGAACAGGCCACCACCACCGTCACCCTGTCTGCCGGCAGCTGGAACAACTACCGCGGGCAGGTCGATGTGGGCGGCCCGCTCAACGAATCGGGTAGCGTGCGCGGTCGCGCCGTGGCAACGCTTCAGGACCGCCAGTATTTCTACGACACGGCCACGCGCCAGGACCAGATATTGTATGGCGCCATCGACTGGGACATTACCGCCGACACCACCCTTGGCGCCGGCCTGGCCTACGAGGATGCCGATGCCACCCCGTGCTATTCCGGCCTGCCACGCTACGCCGATGGCAGTGACTTGAAGCTGTCGCGTTCCACCTGCCTGGGCGCCAGCTGGAACGACCTGCAAAGCCAGCGCATCACCGGCTTTGCCGACCTCAAGCACCGCTTCAACGATGACTGGACGCTGAATTTCGCCTCGATCTATACCCACAACACCCAGGACATCGAATACGCCTACTCCGAAGGTACGGTACCGGTCGGCGCCGGCACCGCCAGCATGAACGTGCGGGCCGGTCGTTTCGACTACGACCAGGACGACTACGGCTTCGATAGCTATGTCGATGGCAAGTTCGAGGCGTTCGGCCTACAGATGAGCTGATCGTCGGCGCCAACGCCAGCCGGCAGAAAACCCATGATTACTTCGCACTTATACTGCTGGACGGCAAGCAGGATCCGTTCAACCCATCCTCGAACTTCCCCCGCCCTTCCAAGGCCGATTATCTGGTCAACCCGAGCCGCGGTGGCAGCGTGCCAACCGATTCCACCACCACCCAGTACGGCACCTACACCAACCTGCGCCTGAAGCTGGCAGAGCCGCTGACTCTGGTGCTGGGCGCGCGGGTCAGCTGGTACCGCAACAAGAGCGACTCCTATACCGCGGCCTGGGACTACTGGGTGAACAACCGCAGCCAGGAAAATGGCCAGGTCACGCCGTTCGCCGCCGTACTGTACGACCTGAACGGCCAGTGGACCGCCTATGCCAGCTACGCCGACATCTTCCAGCCGCAGAGTGACAAAGTGAACGCCGAGCGGCAGTCGCTGCAGCCCAAGACCGGTGCCAACTACGAGATCGGCATCAAGGGCGAGTTGCTCAATGGTGCGTTGAACACCTCGTTCAACCTGTTCCGCACCCTCGAGAAACACCGCGCAGAAAGCGACTTCAACGACGCCTGCCCGTCAGGCGATGGCTATTGCTACACCGACAGCGGCAAGGTGCGCGCCCAGGGTTTCGAGGCCGAGATCAGCGGCTCGCCCATCGAGCGCCTGCAGCTACTGGCGGGTTACACCTACACCCAGACCAAGTACCTGAATACCATCGAAGATACTGACCCCACCGAGCTGACCTTCACTTCCAGTTTCATCCCTCGGCACATGCTCAAGGTGTGGGGTGACTATCAGCTGGACGGTGCGCTGCAACGCTGGACCCTCGGTGCCGGCCTGAACAGCCAGAGCGATAACTTCCGTACCACCGGCACTACCCGCGTCGAGCAGGCGGGCTACACGGTGTGGAATGGCCGCGTGCAATACCGCGTCGACCCGAACTGGACTGTCGCCCTCAACGGCAACAACCTGTTCGACAAGAAGTACTACGCCACCATCGGCGCGCCGTCCTGGGGCAACTTCTATGGCGAACCGCGCAACTTCATGGTGACTTTGCAAGGCACGTTCTAACCAGAAAGCAGGGGCCGCTTTTGCGGCCCATCGCCGTCTTGCACCATCACTCCGTTGCTTTATCTGAGGAAAGCTGTGGAACAGTTGCACGATGATCGCGGCTAGAGTCCGTTCGCCACTTCACGCTCGCCGCCCATGTATTGCTGCAAGCGGCTGCGCAGCCAGCGCTCGGCTGGGTCGCTGTCGGTGGTACCAAGCCAGACCATTGCCAGTTCCAGTGCCGTGGTTTCGAACGGCAGTTGCTCGGCCTGCAGGTTTCCCCAGCGCTCCATGCCGTGCGCGGCATAGTCCGGGCAGCAGGCCAGCAGGTCAGTCCCGGCCAGAATTGCCGGCAACGAACTGAACTGCGGCACCGACAACACCACCTTGCGTTCGCGTCCGATCTCTTTCAGCCAGTCATCGACCACCCCTTGGGTATTGGCGGTTGGCGATACCTGAACGTGCGGGCGGGCGCAGAACTCATCCAGGGTCAGTGGCGTGGCTGTCTTGTCCGCGCGCACGACACGGCCCTGCATGGTGCGCAGTACCTTGCGCTTGGCATTGGCCGGCAGCCCCTTGGTCTGGCTGATCCCGACTGTTACATCGCCTGCGGCCAGCAAGTCCGGGATACGCCAATAATCGACATGCTGCACAACCACCACCACATTCGGCGCCTCCACCCGCAGCGCCCGCAGCAGCGGCGGCAACAACCCCGACTCGACGTCGTCGGACAGGCCGATCCGGAAGGTCATCTTGCTGGTCAACGGATCGAAGTCGTGGGTCATGCTGAGGGCGATGGACATAGCGTCCAGTGCCGGGGTCAGGAGCCTGATCACCTCTTCGGCCCTGGCCGAGGGCTCCATGCGGTTGCCCACGCGGATCAGCAACGGGTCGTTGAACATCGTGCGCAACCTGGCCAGCGCAGCACTGACCGTGGGTTGGGCGACGAACAGCTTTTCGGCGGCACGGGTAAGGTTGCGCTCCTGCATCAGGGCTTCGAACACCACCATCAGGTTGATATCGGCTTTGCGCAGTTCGTTTCGGTTCATTGGCGCTCCCGGCCCGAGTTCTTGTCATAGGGATTTTGCACAAGACCGATGTTCCCACAAGGTCCACGTGGCCCTGGAGCCGCGCGCTGTCTTGCGCAAAATTTTTGATGCGTGCGCGATCCCTGTGGGAACGGGTTTACCCGCGAAGAGGCCGGACCTGCCGGCCACTATCCTTGGGCATTCACCGTTGTCTCCGCCACCACATTCGCGGGTGAATCCGCTCCCACACGGATCACGCGGCTCTCTCGATCTACGCAAACCCCTCAGGCCGTGGGGTTCCATCAGCATTACGGTTTCATCCAGACCGGCCGCTCGCCGCTGGACGGCGAAGGCCGTCCGTTCACCTTGCTGCACATGAACGTTCCCTCCGAGGCATGAACAGGGGGGCAAGCGTACTGCAGGGACGATGTCTAAATCTGGTCGTTACAGCCCATTTACTTCTCTTAAACATAGATCAAAGCAATCATTCGCCATGAATTGTCGAAGTAGAGCAATATTTGTTCAGGGTAGTTCATGTCTAGGCCACCTTTCGCAACCCGGCACCCAGCCAACGCCATATAATTGGATCCAATAAACAGGATGAACTGCATGCAAGCATTGGGAATGGATTACCGACACGGCGATGAAATTGCCAGCCATTGCCACGCTGAAGACCAGCTTGTCTATGCCGCCAGCGGTGTGATGCGGGTCAGCAGCGAGGGCGGCAACTGGGTAATCCCTGGTGGGCACGCGTTATGGGTGCCGGCCGGGGTCAGCCATGCCGTCCGCATGCAAGGCGTGGTGTGCATGCGCACCCTGCTGCTCGACGCCGGCATCGACCGCTGCCAGGTGATCGTGGTATCCGGCCTGCTGCGCGAACTGGTCCTGGCCGCTTCGCGCATGCTGGACCTGCGTGATGGCGAGCACGCACGGGCGCTGATCCTTTGCGAACTGGCGGCCGCCAGGCGCATCGATGCCTTTGTGCCCACGCCGCAGCACCCTCGTCTTGGCGCCTGGTGCGAACGCTTTCTGCAAGACCCGGCCCAGGACCTGACCCTGGAACAATGCGGTGCACAACTGAACATGAGTGCGCGCAGCGTGGCGCGACTGTTCCAGCGCGAGCTGGGTATGTCGTATGGCGAATGGCGCGCCCGCGCCCGGGTGATGCTCAGTCAGCAGTGCCTGGCTGAAGGCAAACCGATCCTGAACGTAGCGCTGGAGCACGGCTACCAGAGCGCCAGTGCCTTCGCCGCCATGTTCAAGCGCATCCTCGGCTACGCCCCCAGTGACTGGCAGAACGGCGCCATGCGCCACTCCTGAACTGTTGTCCCACTTGCGCGCAAGGTTGTCCCGCTTGCGGCAGCGCCGTCACCCCCGCCCTCGCTAACCTCGCATCACGACCCTTGAGCGACATTCGTGATGCCCTTACTGCAATCATTCCCCTTCCCTGCCCGGTTCGGCGCCGCGATCGGCATGCTCTGCATGTTGACCGCCTGCGCCCGGCCACCAACCCTTGCCGAGCCACCCGCAGCTTTGCAGGCAAACCCGCTGGCGAACGCACCGGCCGGTGTCAGCAGGCAGCCATTGCCGCAACGTTGGTGGGCGCTGTTCCAGGATCCGCAACTCGACCGCTGGGTACAGCTAGCCCTGGCCCACAACCAGGACCTGGCACAGGCCGAAGCCAATGTGCAGGCCATGCTGGCCGGTATCGGCGAATTTGGTGCGCAGCGCTGGCCATCGACTTCGGTAGGCTTTGCCGCCACCTACGGCAAAAGCACCGATGACCAGACCCTCGCCGAAGCGACCGACAGCCACGCGCCATCACAATGGCAGTTCAACCCGGGCATCGAGCTGGCCTACCAGGTGGATGTCTGGGGCCAGGTGCGCGCCGCCATCCAGCGGGCCCGGGCGCAAGCCGACGCCAGTGCCGCAGCACGGGACCTGATGCGCCTGCACGTGGTTACCCAGACCAGCCGCGCCTACCTCGACCAGTGCCTCTATGCCGCGCGCCTGGTCGAGGCGAGGCAGTCGCTGCAAACCCTCGAACGCAGCGTGCAGCTCAGCGAACGCCAGCACCGGGCGGGCGTGGCCACAGCGCTCGACAGCGAACGCCTGTCGGGCTTGCGCGAGCAGGTGCGGGCGCAGCTGCCGATGCTCGCCGCGCGGCGGCAGATGGCGCTTTACGAGCTGAGCATGCTGAGCGGCCAAGCCTCGGTGGCCGAAACCGCAACGTGCCCAGCCATACCCACGCTGTCGTTGCCGTTGCCGGCTGGCGATGGCTGGCATTTGCTCGAGCGCCGGCCGGATGTGCGCCAGGCCGAACGCGAGCTGCAGGCCGCGAGCCTGGAAACCGACATCGTCCGGGCCGACCTGTACCCGAAGGTCAGCTTCGGCGCCTCGCTGACGTCCTCGGACCATCACCTTGCCAACCTTGGCGACAGCCGCGCGGTGATGTTCGGTATTGGCCCGCTGATCCGTTGGGAGTTCCCCAACATGCAGGCCAACCGGGCACGGGTTGGCAAGGCCGAGGCGTTGCAGCAGGCGCAGGTAGCCCATTACCACAGCGTGGCGCTGAATGCGCTGAAGGACGTACGCCAGGCGCTGGCCAGATACGACGGTGAACGTCAGCGGTTGCAGGCACTGGATACGGCGCTGGTGCACAGCCAGCGTGGGTTTGCCCTCGCCCAGGGCAATTACCGCGCCGGTACGGTTGACGGGCTGGCCATGCTGGACAGCGAGCGGGAACTGATCCGCCTGCGGGCCAGCCACGTCGAGGCCCGAGGGCGACTGGCGCAGGCACAGGTCAACCTGTTCCGTGCCTTGGGCGGGCGGTAGTAGCCCGCAGCAAAAATCCATGGGGCCGCTGCGCGCCCCATCGCCGGCAAGCCCGCTCCCACAGGGATTGCACATCACCTGAGGTCAACACGGTCGAGGTGGGAGCTGGCTTGCCGGCGATGGGCTGCCTAGCAGCCCCTATATCAATAATGGAAACCGAACATGAATGTCGCCTTAAACCGAACCGCACCCGCCGAAACTGCACAACAGACAAGAGCCAGATCCCGTCGCCGCCTGGCCTGCATCACCAGCGGTAGCCTGGCAGCGATCACCCTGCTGGCCTTCACCAGCTACTGGCTCACCACCGGCCGCTACCTGGAGACCACCGACGATGCCTACATCCGCGCCGACTGGGTAGCCCTGAGCCCACGCGTGGCCGGCTACGTGGCCGAGGTCGAAGTAGCTGACGACCAGCCAGTGAACGCCGGCGATGTACTGGTGCGCCTGCAAAACCGCGACTACCGCGCGCGCCGCGACCACGCCCGTGCCGGCGTGGCCGAGGCACAGGCGGCACTGGCAGCCGCCCAGGCCAGCCGACAGGTGGCGAACGAGCGTATCTACCAGCAACAACAAGCCATCCTGCAGGCTGCAGCGGCCGTGCGCAGCGCCACCGCTGAACAACACCGGACTGAACTGGACATGCAACGCTATCGTGGCCTGGTGCGTGACGACGCTGCGACCGTGCAGCGCCTGGAAACCGCCAGCGCCCGTGCCACCCAGGCGCAAGCCGCACTGCAAGCCGCCCAGGCCGCGCTGCGCGAGCAACGCTCACAGCTGGCCATGGCCAAGGCCCGGTCAGCCCAGGCTGACGCCGAACTGCATCAGCACGCGGCAGCCTTGACCCGCGCTCAGGCCCACCGACAGCTGGCCGAGCAGGACGAACAGGACACCGTGATCCGCGCGCCGATCACTGGGGTGGTCGGCCAACGCCGCGTGCGCGCCGGCCAGTACGTGGTGCCGGGCCAGCCGCTGTTGGCAGTCGTACCCCTGCAGCAAGCCTATGTGGTGGCCAACTACAAGGAAACCCAACTGGCCCGCATGCGCCCCGGGCAACCGGTAGAAATACGGGTAGACAGCTTTGCCAGTCAGCCACTGCAGGGCCATGTGGCCAGCTTCTCTCCCGCCTCGGGCAATGTCTTCGCGTTGCTGCCATCGGACAATGCCACCGGCAACTTCACCAAGATCGTCCAGCGCTTCCCGGTGCGCATTTTGCTCGACACACCGCTGCAGGGCCCAAAAGTACTCCCCGGCATGTCGGTAGTGAGCACGGTCGACACCCGCCCTGCAGAGGTTGCCGATGCGCACTGAGCAAACCGTCTCGCTGCGCGCCTGGGTGGCAGTGCTTGGGGGCCTGTTCGGCTGCTTCATGGCCGGCATGAACGTGCATGTCACCAGCGCTGCGCTACCAGAAATCCGCGGCTCGCTAGGCGCCAGCTTCGAGGAAGGCTCGTGGATCTCCACCGCCTACCTGGTGGCGGAAATCGTGATGATTCCGCTGACGGCCTGGCTGGTGGAAGTGTTCTCGCTGCGCCGGGTGATGTGGACCGGCTCGCTGATCTTCCTGCTCGCCTCGGTGGCCTGCTCGTGGGCGCCCAGCCTGGAAGCGATGATTGCCATCCGGGTGGTCCAGGGGGCTGCGGGAGCCGTACTGATCCCGCTTTCATTCCAGCTGATCATCACCGAGCTGCCGGCCAGCAAGATGGCCATGGGCATGGCACTGTTCAGTCTGGCCAACAGCGTGGCGCAGGCAGCCGGGCCGTCGATTGGCGGCTGGCTGACTGATGCCTTTTCGTGGCGCTGGATCTTCTACCTGCAGCTGTTCCCCGGCATCGCGCTGCTGTTCGCCATCGCCTGGTCTATCGACGCCAGGCCGATGAAGCTCGAATTGCTGCGCAAAGGTGACTGGCTGGGTATCGGGGCCATGGTGACAGGCCTGGGTGGCCTGCAGATCGTACTGGAAGAAGGCGGCCGGCTGGACTGGTTCGGCTCGCCGTTCATCGTCGGCATGAGCGTGCTCGCCGGCATTGCTCTGGTAGTGTTCGTGGTGACCCAGCTGTTCGGCCAGCGTGCATTCATCAACCTGCGTTTGCTCGGCCACTACAACTTCGGCGTCGCCAGCGTGGCGATGTTCATCTTTGGCGGTGCCACCTTCGGCCTGGTGTTCCTGGTACCCAACTACCTGTCGCAGTTGCAGGGCTTCAGTGCGCACGACGTGGGCGTAACGCTGATCGCCTATGGCGTGGTGCAGCTGCTGCTAGCCCCCTTGATGCCACGGTTGATGGGCTGGACCAGTGCCAGGTTCATGGTCGCCAGCGGCTTTCTGATCATGGCCCTGGGCTGCTGGCTGGGGGCGAGCCTGAGCGCCGACAGTGCCGACAACGTGATCATTCCGTCGACGGTGGTCCGTGGCATCGGCCAGCCCTTCATCATGGTGGCCTTGTCGGTGCTGGCGGTGGCCGGGCTGGACAAGCGCGAAGCGGGTTCGGCCTCGGCGGTGTTTTCGATGCTGCGCAACCTGGGGGGTGCGATGGGTACGGCGGGTTTGACGCAACTGGTGGCGACGCGCGAGCGCTTTCACAGTGAACGTATTCACGAGCAGGTGACGGTGTTCGAGCCAGGCGTGCAGGAGCGCATCAACCAGACGGTACAAAGCTGGTTGCCGCATCAGCAGCAGATGCTGGAGGGGTTGGCGGGGACCATTCGGCGCGAGGCCTACCTGATGGCCTACAGTGATGCCTTCTACCTTGCCTGCCTGGCACTGCTGGGATGTGCGCTGGCGGCACTGCTGTTGCGGACGCAGCGGGCCACATGAGGCAGCTGTTAAACTGCCGGACATCCCGTATTCCCGACCGAGCAAAACCATGAATCCGACGCGCTACGCCACCGTGGCAAAGCACCT
>NZ_JABMCW010000175.1:0-11514 GCF_013179705.1 Pseudomonas sp. CM25
GCTTTGCCACCGGCAGCCTCGTCGGCCCTCGCCTGCTGCAGGCCAACCAGCTGCTGATGAAGGTGCGCAACGCCAACCAGTGGCTGGCCTGCGACTGCCGCAACGACGCCCTGCCGGTGCTCAATGTGACCCTTAACGGCAGCACCGGCACGCTCTTCCTCAAGAACAATCCGGGCACCGCCGAGCATGCGCCCGGCTGCCCGTTCACCAAGGACGAACGGGAAGCCGCCGAGCGCGAAGACGACCCGGCACCACCCGCCGCCTGGCTGCCGCCCGACACGCCATTGCGCCTGATCGGCGACTTCCGTGCCGCCAACGCCAGTGTCGGCGGCGAAGGCAGCGAGCGGCGCGAACAGCAGCGCCTGTTGTCGTTGCTGCTGACCTGGATCGAGACCAGCGGCCTCAACCTGTACGCCACGCACCTGAAAAAGGACCTGACCGGCCAGTTTGCCGAGCTGCGCAGCGTGGCCAGCCGCTACCCGTTGCTGGAACGGGTGCCCGCCAGCAACTACCTGGAAACCCGCCTGGACATGAAGCACATGATGATGCTCAAGTCCCGCCTGCGCGAAGCCACTGTGTTCGGCAACCACCGCCGCCATGGCCTGTTGCTGGACTGCGTCGACCAGGTCAAGGGGCGCAAGCTGTTCAACAACCGCAGCGAGGATGGCTTCGACTTCCAGGGGCACCACCTGTACTGGGGGGGCAGCCGCACCACTGGGCCGTTGCTGGCACTGATGCTTTACTCGCCGACCAGCGCGGGCAGCCATTATTACGAACTGATTCATGTCGCCAGCGTGCCGGTACTGTCACGTGCCCATATGTTCCCGGTGTACCGCGATGAAGAGCGCGAGCCGCTCAAGGCGCTGGTGTCGCTGGTCGACTGGATGGCCAGCAAGGGCGTGAAGGTACAGATGCGCCGGCCGGTAATTGGCGGCCAGGTGGCGGATGAGCTGGTGATGACCTCTGACCAGGACCGGGTGTTGTCGATCTCCCTGCTCGAGCAGCCCATCGGTCCCGAGCCGGATGCCGAGAACTTCAAGCGTTACGCCGATTTCAAGAGCCTGGAAACCTTCCGCAAGTTCGTCGCCGGCTTTTTCATGCGCGAGCGCTGAACAACCTGGCGCGATCCCTGTGGGAGCGGCCGAGGCCGCGAACACCGGCAACGCCGGTACCATCCACTGCGCTGCCTGATTCGCGGGCCTGCCCGCTCCCACAGGGACCGTGCAGGCTGCAACTTTCCAGGTCAGCCCAGAAACAGCTTGTACGCCGGGTTATCGGTCTCATCCCAGTACCGGTAGCCCATTTCATCCAGCGCCAGCGGCATCCCCGCCAACTCTTCCACTGGCACCTCCAGCGCCGCGAACACGCAGGCCTGCGCCGCACCATGGTTGCGGTAATGGAACAGGCTGATATTCCAGCGTTTACCCAATCGCTCCAGAAAGCCCAGCAAGGCTCCCGGCCGCTCAGGGAACTCGAAACGCAGCACGCGCTCGTCAGCCCCTGGTGCAGCATGGCCGCCCACGGTATGGCGCACATGCAGCTTGGCCAGTTCGTTGTCGGTCAGGTCCAGCACGCTGTAGCCCTGCTCCCGCAGACTGACCAGCAACCGTTCGCGCGGGTCGTGCAGCGGGTGGGTCTGCACCCCCACGAACAGCCGCGCCTCCTTGCCGGGGTAGTAACGGTAGTTGAACTCGGTGATCTGCCGCTTGCCCAGCGCCTGGCAAAATGCGCGGAAGCTGCCCGGCTGCTCCGGGATGGTGACCGCGATGATCGCCTCGCGCTGCTCGCCCAGTTCGGCCCGCTCGGCCACATGGCGCAGGCGGTCGAAGTTGACGTTGGCCCCGGAATCGATCGCCACCAGGGTTTGCCCCTGCACACCCTCGCGCGCCACGTACTTCTTGATCCCGGCCACAGCCAGGGCGCCGGAAGGCTCGGTGATCGAGCGGGTGTCGTCGTAGATGTCCTTGATCGCCGCGCACAATTCGTCACTGCTCACCGTCAGCACTTCGTCGACAAAGTGCCGGCACAGCTCGAAGCAATGCGCGCCCACCTGCGCCACCGCCACGCCATCGGCGAAGGTGCCGACCTGCGGCAAGATCACTCGCTCGCCGGCAGCCATGGCCGCTTGCAGGCAGTTGGAATCCTCTGGCTCGACACCGATCACCTTCACCTCTGGCCGCAGGTACTTCACGTAGGCGGCGATACCGGCGATCAGTCCGCCACCGCCGACCGGTACGAAGATGGCGTCCAGCGCACCCGGCCGTTGGCGGAGGATTTCCATGGCTACAGTGCCCTGCCCTGCGATTACATCAGGGTCGTCGAACGGTGGCACGAAGGTGGCGCCTTCACTGTCGGCCAGGGTCAGGGCGTGCGCCAGGGCATGCGGGAAGCTCTCGCCGTGCAACACCACATGCCCGCCGCGCGAACGCACCCCTTCCACCTTCAACGATGGCGTGGTGGTCGGCATGACGATGGTGGCCTTCATGCCCAGGTGCGACGCAGCCATCGCCACGCCCTGGGCATGGTTGCCCGCCGATGCGGTAATCACCCCACGCTCGCGCTGCACGCTGCTCAGGCGTGACAGACGGGTGTAGGCACCGCGGATCTTGAACGAGAAGGTCGGCTGCAGGTCTTCGCGCTTGAGCAATACCTGGTTGCCCAGGCTGGCAGACAATGCCGGGGCTGCCTGCAGCGGGGTTTCGATGGCCAGGTCGTACACCGGGGCGGCAAGAATCCGCCGCACCTGCTCCGACAGCAGTTGCTGGGGGGTAACGGTGGTACGGGGGGTAACGCTGAAGCTGGTCATCGATGACTCCTTGGCTGTTTCACGTTGCCCAGGAGTCAGAGAGAAGAAACCCGCCTCCAGGGCGGGTTCAGTGCACGTACGCGCTAGCCCGCCAAACTGATAATGGCGGTAATAATAATGGCGTTCACATGCGGGAATGTATTCATGGGTCAGGAACTTAGCCTGCCGCGTGCAGGTAAGTCAACACTTGGCCTGCTGCGCCGACAACGGTACATCGAACACTTTGTCGAAGCCCCACTGAAAGACAAACGCGTAAACGAAGAAGAACACGAACAACGCCAGGTTGGTCAGCAACGCTGCCCACAGGCTTACACCCAGCCAGTACGCCACCAGCGGCAGCAGGATCAGCACCAGCCCCCCCTCGAAACCCAAGGCATGCAGCATGCGCCGGGCAAAGGTGCGCTCACGCTTGTGCTGGCGCGCCTCCCAGCGTTCGAAGGCCCAGTTGTAGGCCATGTTCCAGCTCATCGCGATGCCCGACATCAGCACCGACAGCACGGTCGACTGCGCCATGCCGGCGGCAAACGCCAGCTCCAGCGCGGGCGCCACGCAGGCGACAGCGATGGCTTCGTAGAGGATGGCCTGGACGATCTTGCGTGCCTTGCCTTGCATGTTCAACTCCCGGGGTAAACGACCTGTAAAGCTACAAGAACTGGCCTTTAAGAAAAAGCCTGAAATTTGCACAACCCGCGTGTTCGCAGGCGGCATATCACCCCGCAGGCAAGCGAATCCGAAACTGCGCCCCACCCAGCGGCGACTGCGCCACGGTCAAGGTGCCACCCTGCCCTTCGATGGCCCGCCGGCTGATCGCCAGGCCCAGGCCAAACCCGCCGGTATTGCGGTCACGGCTGCGGTCCAGCCGGTAGAACGGCTGGAAAATCCGCTCCCGCTCCTCCACCGGAATGCCGATCCCGTCGTCTTCCACCGTCAACAGGCAGGCGCCATCCCCTTCCAGGCGCAAACGCAGCAACAGGCTTTCGTCGCAATAGCGCATGGCATTGCGCACCAGGTTCTGCACTGCCCGTGCGGTCAGGCGAGGATCAAGCACAAAACGTGGCAGGCTGCCCTCTGCCTGCACTTCCCATGTGATGCCACGGCTGTCGAGCTCCTCGGCAAAGCCGCCGAGCACACTGTCGACCAGCTCCAGCAGCGACACCTCGACCCGCTCGCGGGCCTGGTCAGCGTTGTATAGCCGGCTGTAGGACAGCAACTCCAGCACCAGTTCATCCAGCTCGCGCACATGCCCGACCAGTTCCAGCAAGCGCTTGCGGCTGGTCGCCGGCACCTCGTCGAACAGCAGCACCAGGCCGAAATCCAGACGGGTCAGCGGCGTACGCAACTCGTGCGACACCGCATTGAGCAGCTCCCGCTGCTGGTTGACGTGGCGCTCCAGGTCACTGGCCATGGTGTCGAACACCCCGGCCAGTTCGCCGATGTTGGAGTGTGGCGAGATGTGCGTACGCTCGGCCATCTGCCCCTGGCCCAGCCGCCGGGCAGTCTCCTTCAAGCGTTCAAGGTCGCGCCAGTGCGGCCATACCCACAGCAGCAGGCAGCCCAGCATGGCCGCGCCGATCAGCACGGTCACACCCCACGACAGCACGTTGATGTCCAGCGGGTCTGGCGGTGAGTGCAGGCGCACCAGCCATTGCTTGTCCAGCGGCGCCAGCACCGTCTCGTAGTAGCCCCATTCAGCGATGCGTACCGCATACAGCCCGTGCTCCAGGCGCGCCTGCTCCTCGTCGCTCAACTCGGCCTGGTCCATGCGCAGCAGTTGCAGCTCCAGCGGGGCGAAATCAGCGGCCAGCTCGTGCGCCACCTCCGGCCACTGCTCGGGCGGGGTCTGGCGGAACTGGCGCACGATCAACGCCTGCACGCCCTTGGCCTGGTCCAGGTTGTAGGCCATGAAGCGGTCACGGAACAGACCGACGATAGTGTCGGGAATGAACAGCAAGGCCCCGGCATACGCGACAATGATGACCAGGTACAACCGCACCAGAATCTTCAGCATGGGCGGTCAGCACTCCCACTCGACACGGCTGAACAGGTAGCCCTTGCCCCACACGGTCTTGATCTTGCGCGCTTCGCCGGCGTTGTCGTCGAACTTGCGGCGCAGCTTGGAAATGGCCACGTCCACCGAACGGTCGGTGCCGTTGAACTCTATACCGCGCAACTGCTGCAGGATGCGGTCGCGGTTCAGCACTTCGCCGGCATTGCGCGCCAGCACTACCAACAGGTTGTACTCACCGCTGGACAGCTCCACCTCGTCGCCGCGCCAGCTGACCGTGCGTTCGGCCAGGTCGATGCGCAGGCCGCCGATGAGGATCAGGTCGTTGTCCAGGCGCGGCTCGTTGACGCTGCTACGGCGCAGCAGGGTGCGCACCCGGGCCAGCAGCACGCGGGGCTCGCAGGGTTTGGTGACGTAATCGTCGGCGCCCATTTCCAGGCCCAGCACCTGGTCGTGGCTGTCGTCGCGGGCGGTCAGCATCAGGATCGGCAGGCTGTGCGATTCCTGGCGCAGCAGGCGGCACAACTGCAGGCCATCGATGCCTGGCAGCATCAGGTCGAGAATGACCAGGTCGGGCTTTTGCCTGCGGTACTCGTCCAGCACATGATCGCCACGGGCGATCACCTGGACGTGGAAGTCGTTGCGTTGCAGGTAGCTGGCGATCAACTCGGACAGGGCACTGTCGTCTTCGACCAGGATAATATTCGGCATAGGCGCTTGGGCATCTGGATGGTGGTAAACCTTGCCGGCCTCTTTGCGGGTACGGATCCCAAGGATTATGGTGACCCTGCAGGAGCGGGTTTACCCGCGAAGAGGCCGGTACAGGAACACTCAGGATATAGAACACTACACCGCGACAGGATTGTTCTTCACACTTTTTCACACTCGCCCTACAGCTATTAACAGCCCCCCGGGCAGCACCTGCCGTAGCATACGCCGGGTCATCAACGGAAGATCCGTATGCCTACTATGTTCCCCCCTCGCCTGCGCCCGGTGGCGCTTCTGGCGTTTCTGAGCCTGTCCCTGGCCGGCTGCGGCGACAGCGCCGAGCAAGACGAACAGGCTCCCACCCCGCAAGTGCGGGTGGAAACCCTGCAACTGCAGCCCCTGGCGATCAGCAGCGAACTCAGCGGCCGTATCCTGGCACCGCGCACTGCCGAAGTGCGCGCCCGGGTGGCCGGCGTGGTGCTCAAGCGGGTGTACCGTGAAGGCAGCGACGTCAAGCGCGGCGATGTGCTGTTCCTGATCGACCCGGCGCCGTTCAAGGCCGACCACGATAGCGCCAGGGCTACCCTGGCCAAAGCCCAGGCCACCCTGTACCAGGCACGCCTGCAAGAGCAGCGCTACCGCGAGCTGGTCGATGACAAGGCCGTCAGCCGCCAGGAATACGACAACGCCAAAGCCAGCTTCCTGCAAGCGGACGCCGAGGTGGCCGAAGCCAAGGCGGCGCTGGAGCGCGCCCGCCTTAACCTCGGCTACGCCACCGTGACGGCGCCGATTTCCGGCCGTATCGGGCGTGCCCAGGTCACCGAGGGTGCGTTGGTCGGGCAGAACGAGACCACGCCGCTGGCGACCATCCAGCAGCTCGACCCGATCCATGCCGATGTCACCCAGTCGACCCGCGAGCTCAACGCCCTGCGCCGCGCCCTGCGTGCTGGCGAGCTGCAGCAGGTGGGCGACGGCCAGGCCCGCGCCACGCTGATCCAGGACGACGGCAGCGCCTACCCGCTGCCGGGCAAGCTGCTGTTCTCCGACATCAGTGTCGACCCCAGCACCAACCAGATCACCCTGCGCAGCGAGTTCCCCAACCCGGACCTCGACTTGCTGCCCGGCAGCTACGTACGCGTGCGCCTGGAGCAAGCGGTGCAGCCCAAAGGCCTGAGCGTGCCGCAACGCGCCATCCTGCGTGACAGCGCCGGGGTACCCAAGGTGCTGGTGGTCGACCAGCAGGCCCGGGTCAGCGACCGCCAGGTGGTACTGGGCAGCGCCCAGGGCGACCGCTGGATCGTCAGCGAAGGCCTGGCCGCCGGCGAGCGGGTGGTGGTAGAGGGCCTGCAACACGTCAAGGCCGGTGACCAGGTACAGGTCGACAACGCATCGGCCGCACCGCCCATCGCACAGCACACCGGCCAGTGAGGGCCTGATTCATGCCGCATTTCTTCATCGACCGCCCGGTGTTCGCCTGGGTGGTCGCACTGTTCATCCTGCTGGCCGGTGCGCTGGCCATCCCGCAACTGCCGGTGGCCCAGTACCCCAATGTGGCACCCCCGCAGGTGGAAATCTACGCCGTGTACCCGGGCGCCTCGGCGGCGACCATGGACGAAAGCGTGGTCAGCCTGATCGAGCAGGAGCTCAACGGCGCCGACAACCTGCTGTATTTCGAGTCGCAGAGCAGCCTGGGCAGCGCCACCATCACCGCCACCTTCGAGCCGGGCACCAACCCCGACCTGGCCCAGGTCGATGTGCAAAACCGCCTGAAAGTGGTCGAGTCACGCCTGCCCCGCCCGGTTACCCAACAGGGCCTGCAGGTGGAAAAGGTCTCCACCGGCTTCCTGCTGCTGGCCACCCTCACCTCCGAGGACGGCAAACTGGATGAAACCGCGCTGTCGGACATCCTCGCGCGCAACGTGATGAACGAAATCCGCCGCCTCAAGGGCGTCGGCAAAGCGCAGCTGTATGGCTCGGAACGGGCCATGCGCATCTGGATCGACCCGCGCAAGCTGATCGGTTTCCACCTCACGCCCAACGACGTGGCCGAAGCCATCGCCGCGCAGAACGCCCAGGTCGCCCCCGGCAGCATTGGCGACCTGCCCAGCCGCGACACCCAGGAAATTACCGCCAACGTAGTGGTCAAGGGCCAGCTGAGCAGCCCCGAAGAGTTCGCCGCCATCGTCCTGCGCGCCAACCCGGACGGTTCCACCGTAACCATCGGTGATGTCGCGCGGGTCGAGATCGGTGCCCAGGAATACCAGTACGGCACCCGCCTGAACGGCAAGCCGGCCACCGCCTTCAGCGTACAGCTGTCGCCGGGGGCCAACGCCATGGAAACCGCCAGCCTGGTGCGGGCGAAGATGCAGGACCTGGCGCGTTACTTCCCGGAAGGCGTCAAGTACGACATCCCCTACGACACCTCGCCGTTCGTGAAAGTGTCCATCGAGCAGGTCATCAATACCCTGTTCGAAGCCATGCTGCTGGTATTTGCGGTAATGTTCCTGTTCCTGCAGAACCTGCGCTACACGCTGATCCCGACCCTGGTAGTGCCGGTGGCGCTGATGGGCACCTTTGCCGTGATGCTGGCCATGGGCTTTTCGGTCAACGTGTTGACCCTGTTCGGCATGGTGCTGGCCATCGGCATTCTGGTGGACGATGCCATCGTGGTGGTGGAAAACGTCGAGCGGATCATGGCCGAGGAAGGCCTGCCGCCCAAGCAAGCCACGCGCAAGGCCATGGGCCAGATCAGCGGTGCGATTGTCGGCATTACCCTGGTGCTGGTGGCAGTGTTCCTGCCCATGGCCTTCATGCAAGGCTCGGTTGGGGTCATCTACCAACAGTTCTCGGTGTCCATGGCGGTGTCGATCCTGTTTTCGGCATTCCTGGCCCTCAGCCTGACCCCCGCGCTGTGCGCCACCCTGCTCAAGCCGCTGGCCAAGGGCGAGCACCATGAGCGCAAAGGCTTCTTCGGCTGGTTCAACCGCCGCTTCGAGAGGATGAGCAACGGCTACCAGCGCTGGGTCATCCAGGCCCTGAAGCGCAGCGGCCGCTACCTGCTGGTGTACGCGGTGCTGCTGGCGGTGCTGGGCTATGGTTTCAGCCAGCTGCCTACCGCGTTCCTGCCTACCGAAGACCAGGGCTACACCATCACCGACATTCAGCTGCCGCCCGGCGCCAGCCGCATGCGCACCGAGCAGGTGGCCGCGCAGATCGAAGCACACAACGCCGAGGAAGCCGGGGTGGGCAACACCACCTTGATCCTGGGCTTCAGCTTCTCGGGCAGCGGCCAGAACGCCGCCCTGGCGTTCACCACGCTGAAGGACTGGTCCGCGCGTGGCGCCGATGACAGCGCCCAGTCGATTGCCGACCGCGCGACCATGGCCTTCACCCAGCTCAAGGACGCCGTGGCTTACTCGGTGCTGCCGCCGCCAATCGACGGCCTGGGTGAATCGACCGGCTTCGAGTTCCGCCTGCAGGACCGCGGCGGCATGGGCCACGCCGAGCTGATGGCCGCCCGCGATGCACTGCTGGCCAGTGCCGGCAAAAGCAAGCTGCTGACCAACGTGCGCGAAGCCTCGCTGGCGGAGAGCCCGCAGGTGCAGCTGGAGATCGACCGCCGCCAGGCCAACGCCCTGGGCGTGTCGTTTGCCGACATTGGCACAGTGCTGGACGTGGCCGTGGGCTCCAGCTACGTCAACGACTTCCCCAACCAGGGCCGCATGCAGCGGGTGGTGGTGCAGGCCGAAGGTGACCAGCGCAGCCAGGTCGAGGACCTGCTGCAAATCCACGTGCGCAACAACAGCGGCAAGATGGTGCCACTGGGCGCGTTTGTTCAGGCCAAATGGGTCAGCGGCCCGGTGCAACTGACCCGCTACAACGGCTATCCGGCCGTGTCGATTTCCGGCGAGCCGGCGGCGGGCTACAGCTCGGGTGAAGCCATGGCCGAAATCGAGCGCCTGGTGGCGCAGTTGCCAGAAGGCGCTGGGCTGGAGTGGACCGGGCTGTCGCTGCAGGAACGCTTGTCCGGCAGCCAGGCACCGATGCTGATGGCGCTGTCGTTGCTGGTGGTGTTCCTGTGCCTGGCCGCGCTGTACGAAAGCTGGTCGATCCCGACCGCGGTGCTGCTGGTGGTGCCGCTGGGCGTGCTCGGTGCGGTGCTGGCGGTAACCCTGCGCGGCATGCCCAACGACGTGTTCTTCAAGGTTGGCCTGATCACCCTGATCGGTCTGTCGGCGAAAAACGCCATCCTGATCATCGAGTTCGCCAAGAGCCTGGTCGATCAGGGGGTCGATGCCGTCGACGCCGCCGTGCAGGCCGCGCGCTTGCGCCTGCGGCCGATCGTGATGACCTCGCTGGCGTTCATCCTCGGCGTGGTGCCACTGGCCATCGCCACCGGCGCCAGCTCGGCCAGCCAGCAGGCGATCGGCACCGGGGTGATCGGCGGCATGCTCAGCGCTACCCTGGCGGTGGTGTTCGTGCCGGTCTTCTTTGTAGTGGTGATGCGCCTTTCCGGGCGACGCCAGCTACGTAGCGCCGATACGCAAACCGCCCTCAACGAAAGCTGACTGGACAAGCACCGCTTGAAATGGGAGGGTTTCGGGCATGACAGCCCGGAGCCCTTTTTCATGCCTAATGCATTGCCCCCCTGCACCATCCTCATTCTTGCCGGTGGGCGCGGCCAACGCATGGGCGGGCGTGACAAGGGGCTGATCGAGTGGCAGGGCGCGCCGCTGGTGGCGCATGTGCAGCGGGTGGTGCGGCCACTCAGCGATGACTTGGTGATTTCCTGCAACCGCAACCAGGATGCCTATCGGGCGTATGCCGACCAGTTGGTGGGCGATGCAGAGGCGGATTATCCCGGGCCGTTGGCGGGGGTAATTGCCGGGCTGAAGGTGGCGCGACATGAATGGGTGGTGCTGCTGGCCTGTGATGCACCGCTGGTTGATCGCGGGTTGATCGACGATCTGCGGCGGCTGGCCGTGGCGAACCACGGCGCGGCGATGGTGCGCCAGGGCGGCTACTGGCAGCCGATGTTCAGCGTGCTGCCGCGCCGGGTGTTGCCGGTGCTGGAGCAGGCTTGGGCGAGCGGTGAAAGGAGTTTGCAAAAGGCCTTGCTGCGCGAACCGGTCCACGGACTGGAGTGTGCTGAGGGGGATCGGCGGTTGAGCAATTTCAACAGCCCGGAGCTGCTGCAAGGCTGAAGTCATGTGTTGCCTGTACCGCCCTCTTCGCGGGTGAACCCGCTCCCACAGGGGTTTTCAAGATCCGCGAACAGACCTGTGCAGGCCATACATCAGCGGGCAGCCAATTCCTCGACACTGATCTCCCGCATGCGAAACTTCTGCACCTTGCCGGTCACCGTCATCGGGAACTCATCGACAAAGCGAAAATACCGCGGCACCTTGAAGTGCGCGATCCGCGCCGTCGCCCATTCGCGCAGCTCCTCTGCGCTGGCGGTATGCCCCGGGTGCAGCCGCACCCAGGCCACGATCTCTTCCCCGTACTTGCTGCACGGCACACCAATCACCTGCACATCGGCCACCGCCGGGTGGGTGAAGAAGAACTCTTCCAGCTCGCGCGGGTAGATGTTCTCGCCGCCGCGAATGATCATGTCCTTGCTGCGCCCGACAATGCGCACATAGCCCTGCTCGTCCATTACCGCCAGATCGCCGGTGTGCATCCAGCAGTCGCCATCGATGCTTTCGGCAGTCGCCTTGGGGTTGTTCCAATACCCCAGCATCACGCTATAGCCGCGGGTGCACAGTTCGCCGATCTCGCCACGTGGCACGGTATTGCCATCGGCATCGACGACCTTGTTCTCCAGCTGCGGCTGAGTGCGCCCAACGCTGGTCACACGTCGCTCCAGGTCGTCGGTGGCCCCGGTCTGCAGCGATACCGGGCTGGTCTCGGTCATGCCGTAGGCGATCTGCACTTCGGCCATGTGCATCTCGCCGATCACCCGGCGCATCACCTCGATCGGGCAGGTGGCGCC
>NZ_JABMCW010000176.1:0-11512 GCF_013179705.1 Pseudomonas sp. CM25
AGCAGCAGGTGCAGGGGCAGCATTCTTCGCGGCAGCTTCGTCGGCCAGAGCTTCCTGGGCAAGGGTTATCTTGATTTCGCCCATCTGGGTCAGACCCATGGCACGGCCCAGCCCGGTTGGGTCAACCGCATACTCGGATGGCATGACGACAGTAACCAGCAAGCCCATGGCCACAGCTAAGGCGATTGCAGTGGAGCGCACGAGTTGACGGCCGCTCGGCAGTTCATTTGCCGAAGGAAGTGGGGAGTTGAACATTCTGAAGATCCTCAAGCAGTAACAAACAGGCCAGTCAGCTGATAACCCATCAGCAGGAAGCCGGCGCTCATCATGGCAACGTTGGCGGTATAGGCATGACGCCAAAATCCACCGGTTCTCCTCCAGAAGCCCATCACGATCAGAATGGCGCTCAGCGCGAGCAACTGACCGATCTCCACGCCGACGTTGAAGGCGAGAAGGTTCGGGATCAGGCCATCTGAGGAGATCTCATACTCCTGGATCTTCGTGGCCAAGCCGAAGCCATGCAGCAGGCCGAAGATCAGCGTCGCGGCCTTGGTGTTGGGCTGAATACCAAACCAGCGCTTGAACGCCCCCAGGTTATCCATGGCTTTGTAAACCACGGAGAAACCGATAATGGCGTCGATGATGTAGGAACTGATGCTGATCTCCGTCAGCACGCCGAACAGCAACGTCACCGAGTGACCGACAGCGAACAGCGTGACGTAGAGGCCAACGTCCTTGAGGCGGTAAAGGAAGAAGATGACGCCGAAGAGGAAAAGCAAATGGTCATACCCCGTCATCATGTGCTTTGCGCCCATATAGATGAACGGGATCAACATGACCCCAGAACTTTCCTGGATGAAGCCCTTGTCGCCTTCCGCTACGGCGTGTGCCAAGGCTTCTGGCATGCCGATGAGCAATGACGCGACGAACAGGAACAAGAGGAAGATGGAATGGCGAGCACGCGAAGCGAACACGCCTCCACCCGGTATCGAGTGTAGATGCATGGATCAATCCTTTTTGCAGTGATCGAGAGCCGCAGAGCGGCCAGGGTCAGGCGGCAAAAACAGGACGAGGGGGGCGTTCGATCCGGAAAATTGGCGGGTGAGGTACCGAGTCACCTGACCAAGCCACGGAAGTAGAAGGGCCAAAGATCGGTGCCAGATGGCGTGCGGAGGAGAGTTGCGGCGTCTCGTGTTGATGGTCGGGCGTCAGGGGAGAGTGGTAATGGTCGGTGCAGTGCCCGCAGCTGGCAGAGGCGTCGCTGTGGTCATGTCCGTGCTTCGATGCCACTGCATCTTGACCTGAGGCTTGAGTCGGTACCGACAACGAATAGGCGTGTCCTGTCCAGGCCAGCATAAAGGCCAGAGCCAGAGCTACGATCATGCTCGATGACAGGAAACGACGAGACATCAAGAAGCCTTTCTAGATGATTCAACAGAAAGCCGCACGTTTGACCTAACCCCCAGGGGGGGATAGCATCTCAAGCGTAATGTATCACCGACAGAGACTCAAGATATGTCCGATCACTCACATGATCATCCGCACGATGCCCCTCATGGTCACACTCATACACACCAAAGCCATGACGCGATTATCAAGCGTTTAAAGCGTGCTGATGGTCATTTGCGCAGTATCATCGCCATGATCGAGGAAGGACGTGAATGTGTAGACATTGCCCAGCAGCTTCATGCTGTTGAGAAGGCGGTGTGCCAGGCTAAACGCACGCTGATCCAGGATCATATCGACCACTGCCTTGAAGACTCGGTAACAGCCTTGAGCAAAGGGGATCGATCGGCGATTGACGAGTTCAAGCAGATCACCAAATACCTGTAGAACTCGCTCGCTCATGAGTAGTCCGGACGATGTTTGAATTCACCAGCTATTTGGGCCTGTTCCTGGCGGCTTTTGCGGCGGCAACGCTGTTTCCCATGCAGTCAGAAGCTGTGCTCGCCACGATGCTCGTATCGGAGCATTACGTTCCTCTCGTCCTTCTGGCGGTGGCCACCGCAGGCAATGTGCTTGGCTCGGTAGCCAATTGGGCATTGGGCATAGGGGTTGAGCACTTCAAGCACAAACGTTGGTTCCCGGTCAGTGAGGCGAAGCTGGAAAAGGCTCAGTCTTTCTATCAAAGGTATGGCTACTGGTCCTTGTTACTGAGCTGGGTTCCGATCATAGGGGACCCAATCACGTTGGTGGCCGGCGTGATGCGTGAACCGTTTTGGCGTTTTCTACTCCTGGTTAGCCTCGCCAAAGGCGGTCGATACCTACTCTTGACGCTCTTGGTGCTCGGGAGCATGCCATGAGCCACGCATCGGCGGAGCGGCATGCCGGTCAGGACCTCATCAAATGGATCGCTTTGGTCACGATGGTGCTTGATCACATGCGCCTGGCTTGGCCTGCAACCAGCGACTTATTTGTGCTGGGCCGTCTGTCGTTTCCCTTTTTTTGCGTGGCCTTGGCCATCAACGTTTCGCGCAATCAGCCAGGCGAGCTGTTTACCCGCAGCAATGGCCGATATCTCGCACTGTTGTTGCTGTTCGCTGTTCTCTCGGAAGTGCCTTACCGAATGGTTGGGACTTCGGGGACGTTTAACGTGCTGGTGACCTTGGCGCTTGGCCTGCTAGTAGCTTGGGGCGTTCAGCATCAGACGTTTGAAAGTCTGGTGCTAGCGGTTGGAGCTATCGCGGCAGCTTATTTGCTGAGTGAGCCGCTGATGTATGGCTTTTATGGAGTATTGGTACCGGCCGCCTTAGTCCTAGCCATCAGGCGGCCAGAGCTATTTGCGTTATTGCCGGTTGCGTTGTGTGTGGCGATCAATACGAGGACGGGGCTTTTTGAACGGGCGGCGCAGCTTGAGCCATTCGCCATCCTTTCGCTGCTCATCGCCGCTTTGGCGCCTCTGCTCGGTTTGGCCCTGTTCTGGGCCCGATTGCCGTTTAGGGTCTTACCCGTTACGCAGTGGAGCTACTGGTTCTATCCCGGCCACTTGGTGGCATTACTGGGCATTCGCAACCTGCTGTAGTCGTTGCGGCTGGCATCCTCAAGGTCAAGAACGCCAGCACTCACCGGGCCTGCTGACTGCCTTAGTGGCAGTGGCGCTCACCAGTTTTGTGATTGGTATGGCAACCCTTGGAGTCGGTACCACCGCTGTGGGCGAAGGCAGCAACTGAGGAGAACGACTCCGCAAGACGTGCTGGTGCAGTTCCTGACCTCGCTTGGGGGCATTGGAAATGCTGGACATCCGTTCGCGACCGATCGGAGCGCAGTGGAGAGCAGCCGCTTGGTTGGACTCGTTGGGGTAGCGAATGTCGAGATGGATCTGGACACCATGCGCCTGCAGATTCTGGCGTTGTCCAGGTTTTGGATCTACTCGCTTGGGACTATCCAGCCGCGCAGGGTTGAGGGCGACGGGACGTAGACCGAGAACCATCCTTAGCTTGGGGAGAAAGCGCGCTAGGCCGCGCCGTTGCAGGCTGCGACAGTTTTAATTCTCAGACACTTGGGCCAGAATCAGTGTTTCAGGAGCTAGCGACAGTTTTTCCCTTTCTCAACGTGACGCTGGAGCCCGCGAATTTCGGGCCCGGTTGCGACAGTTTTAATTCTCAAAATCCACTAGTACCTGTTCTATGCCCTCCCACCTTGGCCGAACAGAGCATCAACCTGGTGCTGTCGATGGTGGCGTTGAGCATTCTGCTGCATGGGTTGAGTGTCCAGCCGCTCCTTGCCAGATACGAAGCGTGGAAGGAGAGGGTCTCCTGATGGCTATTCAACAGAAAAAGTGCGAGGGCAGCAATTGCCCTGGCACTGAATCACCGCCAGTTAGCGGTTCTCTCTACCGCCACCGCCGCCGTGGCTGTTTTGCCCGCCTTTACGGCCTGCCTCGGAGGCACGCTCACGGTCGTTGGCAAAATTGCCTCCTGAGCTCTGCCCGCCTTTGTGACCTGCCTCCGACGCTTTCTCGCGATCATTGGCAAAATTGCCAGGATTGGTCTGAGCAGTACCACCTTGATGGCCACGATTGGTTGGGTTGTTAGCCATGATCTTTCACCTCATGTCGTCACACAAGTAAGTCTGTGTTCAACTCGGACGTCGCGGCGCGGGGTGTTTGCTCCTTGGGTTTTGGCCAAGGCCGACGGGTTGCGCGAAAGAACCGGTGCAGGCGTGTGTGGCGTCCTTAAGCTTTGTTCGCGAACGTTTGGGAAGGATCAAGCTTGCATCCAGTCTGCAGACGCCGAACCTTCAGCCACGCCGGCGTGGTCAAGCGACCCTCTGGACGCTTCTACGCCGCTGACACCGCTCTACTGAACCTCTTGAATGTTCGTGACTCAACCTTTCATCAGCGTGTGAGGCTTCCTGATGCGAACGTTCGAGAAAAACCTTTGTGCTACCCAATTGCTGAAGCTCAACTGTTTGGCAGCGTGGTACCGCGTGCTGGAAAGTAGGGCTTTACGAATGGACTCGCCGGACGACTATCACGACGAATTGCTTCGCCAGGCGATGAGATGGATCGTCGGGGGATTATCTCCTGGCAGGAATGGCGCGATCTTCGTCTGGAGGCCGACGCTGCTTACCTGAGAGCGGTAGCAGGGGAGGATTATCGTCCGGTAAATCCCACGAATTCGACAGCACGGTTGGGATCGAACGTGCTCTCGCATGAGACCACGCTCATTTCTCGGTACGCAGACCGTCTCTTGTATCCCTGCGTCGTGAATGCGTGATTGAAAAACCCACAAGGATTCCCAGCGCCGCTGCGCCGATCAGCAGCGGCGTATTGTCTTTCGGCTTTCTCCAACCTCCGTCGATACCCCTCCTGCCACTTGGAGGCAAAGCGGCCTGGGCCCAGCTGATCGTCGCGCTGCCGCTGGTTGGCCTGGGTGTCTGGGGCGTTGCTGGCCCACGCGGTATCAAGCGGCCGGATGTAGCCATGCAAACACGTAGCTCGCCGGTGAACTTGGCATGAGCGCTGGCCATGAAGGCGGCCATTTCCTCATGGCGGGCCTGGATGAATTCGATCTTGCCGTTGGCCCGGCTCAGCGCGCCGAACACGCCATTGATGCCGTCGCCGGGGTAACCGAAGATGCGCCGTACGCCCCATTGATTACAACGGTCCCACCAGAAAGTCGCCTACCGTGCCGGTCATTGCCTGCTCCCGTTCTGTTATCGATGGGTGTCTGGACTTGGCACGTGGCGGGAAATTTTCAACGGTACGTGCACCCGTCTGCCGGCTGGAACCTGGCAACAGCCGACGGGTTCGAAGGTGTACCGATAACCCCATCAGGATATGCATCATGACGCTCATGAATACGGAAGATGCAAGCGTGCAGGCCTTGTATTTCGAAGACGACGGCGCGACGCCAAACAGCCGTTTTCCCGTGCTGTTCTACCGGTTGAAGCTCGATCCGATGGGGGACACTGCCAGCGAATTCGAAGCGATGTTTGCCGCTCATCAATGGACCCCGCTCTGGCGCTTCGGGATTTTCGATTATCACCACTTTCACCCGAACGCTCATGAAGCACTCGGGATTGCCTGTGGGCGGGCCCGATTGACGCTTGGCGGAGAATACGGGCAGAGCGTGAGCGTGGAGCGGGGTGATGTGCTGGTGCTGCCAGCAGGCACGGGCCATCGCTGTACCGAGTGCAGCGATAGCTTCCTGGTGGTCGGCGCCTATCCCCATGGGCAGGAAGACTACGACATTCAGCGGCCCGACAGAGCAGCACACCCGCGCAATCTAGCGCGCATCGCCCAGGTGCCATGCCCTGAACAAGACCCCGTCTTCGGTATTCGGGGCATGTTGATGACGCAATGGAGTTGAGTGTGGGGCTAGTGAGCCTTACGCTGCGGCGACCTTCTCCGATCACCCCTGTTTTCGCAGGACTTCGACCAACTGGGCCTTGCTCATGCTCGAGCGCCCCTTGATGCCTTTGCTGCGCGCCTCCTTCATAAGGCTTTCCTTGCTTTGCGATTCCAGCGACGCGCGCGAAGAGCGTGAATGCCCCTGGCGAGACTCAGCGGCGCGCTTGGCTGAATCCATGCATGCGGTCTTCTTCTCGCGCGACGGAGGTCCTGCTCCCCGAGTTTCCCGGCTTTTCACCGCCACCGAATTGTTTGTTCACGGTGGCCCAGGCGCGCGCTTCGGCTTCGTCCTTGCCCACGCCCTTGTCCTCATAAAATTGCTCGATGTGCATGGCTCGGCGTTTCAGTTTCGCCATTGATCAAGCAACTCACTCAGGAGTGAATGCCATGCCACGCGGTGACAAAATATACGGACAAGCAGAAACGCAAGAACGGGAGATCCACCGCCATTTGGCCATCCACCTAGCTGCCCGATCCTGCACCTGATCCACTACCGGTTGAGCCACTCGCCGGATCTGCACCGCTACTATCCCCCCGTTGACGCCGGAGCCCGAGTCAGCATCGGTACCGTACCTCCCGAGTTGTCCGTTCCATTGTCATGGGTACCGCCATTACCCGTGCCCATGCCAACGGCTAATGTTCCTGAGCCTGTCGCACCGCCTTGGCCGTTCATGTGCCCATTGCTGTGCGGTTGCGTTCCCGGGGCGCGCTGATCGTTCAGGTCTGTGGCGGCCAGGGCAAGTGGCGCCGCGCAACCCACGCACATTGCGAGCAGCAACGCGTACGTTTTTTCTGCTTTCATGTGAAACTCTCTGGTCGTTCACCTTGTGTTCGGCCTGCTGTTTACCGAAGGGTGCCCGCAGAGCGACGGAAGCTTCTGATGCAGAAAGGCCGGGTCAGGGTAAGGCCGATCGCGATCGACGGATTGGGAGGATCAAGAGCGCTTACCTCCCGAAGCGGGTGAACAGACGCCCCATTCTGATGAAAGGCTTTCAACTGAAAAGGCCCGACTTCGACGAGCTCGTACGCCACTTGTCTAGCTGCAGGCACTCCTGAGCCTCGCCCGCTTCCCAAGTTTAGGTGCAGATACCATCTGCCTCCGAACGGATAAAGGACATGGTCATTGAAGAAAAACGCTCCCGGTAAGGTATCGCAGCAGGGCAGAATTTTTGAACAGGCATGGGAGTTCAACCTCAAAATTAAAACGCCTGAGGGAATGATCATGGATCTGTATGGGCTATCTAATCTAGAAATTCTCCAGCTGATAGAGCGCGCGTTTCTACCAGATGTCTGCAGGTGCACGTTAGCTGGAGACCTCCTGAGCTTGAGCCTTACGAGCTATCGCGACCCCAAAAAAAGTGTTGTGCTGCAGGCGGTTGATTCACAGGTCCTTAATTCCGCCCGTGAAATTGCCGGTTTGATTGCAGATGCACGGATTCAACTCGCAGGACTGACGGCAGTAGACGTGGTGCACGTAGCTGTTTCTGTAGAAGTGGGGCCACGGCGCGACCCGTAGGCCGCCCTGGCGATAGAGTACGTTGCGGTTCGGCGGTGCTCACGGCTGAGCCTCAGTGGAATAACATATGAATTTACGAAATGCGTAATCCTTCGATAGTTTCTATCAGTACCTCATACTGCACAGGCTTGGTCAGGTGCTGATCAAATCCGGATAGAGTAGAGGATACCTTGTCACCATAGCCCGAAAGAGCGATGGCAGGCGTCTTCTGCAAATGGTTGATCTTGCGCAGTTCACCAACCAGTTGATGTCCATCCATACCCGGCATGCCAATGTCCGAGATAATGACATCGTAGTGGGTAACTTTGGCGTGCTCGACCACTTGCAAGGGATCATGAAATGCCGTCACCACAGCTTCTTCCATCTCAAGTAACTGTTGCATGACGTCCAATATTTCGGTCGAGTCGTCGACGAGCAAAATCTTGATGCCATGCAACCGCGCAGCTTGCACCGGATCCTGGGAAGGCCCATTGACCGATGACTGAGCACAAAGCGGCAAAGTGACGGTGAAGGTACAGCCAAGGCCGATACCTGCCGAAGAGGCCGCAACGCTTCCACCATGGGCTTCAACCAGCTGACGAACCAAAGACAAGCCAATGCCAAGGCCTTCCCGCTTGTGCGTGGAATGCTGATGCGTGGCTTGACTGAACAGGTTGAATACACGATCCAGATCCTGTTTCGTCAGCCCGACCCCGTTATCGACAAATTGCAGTTTCACCGTGTCGTTCACTTGCTTGACAATAATTTGGATGACGGGATGCGCTGCGCTGAATTTCAGGGCATTGTTGAGTAAATTCCAAATCACTTGTTCAAGGCGCGTGACATCGCCGTTCACCCAGTAGTCACCCCTGGCCTCAGGCTCGATCTCGAGCGTGAGGCGGCCTTCAGGACATTCGCTGGAGGCGACGGCAAAGATTTCTTCCAGGATGGCCGTGATTTCAATCGGCTGCTTTTTGAGTTTCAGTTTGCCTGTGCGAATACGGGCGACGTCCAGCAAGTCGTCAATGATTCGCGCTTGGCTGGCAACCGCATCACTGATGGTATCCACGGCCTTGCTGGCGCGCTCCGCTGCCCGAACTGCGGGTACGCGTCGCAAGATTTCAGCATTGAGCTGTATCAAGTTTAACGGGTGCTTCAGCTCATGAGACATCACGGCGAAAAACTCGTCTTTCATGTGACTGCTGGTCTGGGTTTCTTTAAGGATACGGCTTTGCTGCTCTTGCATGCGCTTGTGCCCAGTGAGGTCGCGGGCGATTTTTACATAACCGGTGAGTGAGTCACTTGTCAAAGTGGCGACTTCGCCACTGCAGTAGAAGCGTTCCCCCCCTTTACGCACATGCCAACGCTCGTCTAAGCAGCGGCCCTCCAGGTGGGCCTTGCGCAGCTCCTCTGCCGGTACGCCGCTGGCGCGGTCTTCGGCGGAGAAGATCAGCTCGAAGTATTTGCCGATAACTTCCTCTTTGACATAACCAAAAATCATCTCTGCGCCCGTGTTCCAGTCGCTGATCATGCCGTGTTCGTCCATGACAATGATGGCGAAATCGTGAGTACTTTCCGCTACCAAGCGCATGCGTTCCTGCCCCAGTCGCAGGCTTTCTTCAGCGGCGCGGCGCTTGGTAATGTCGATGAACGTCAGGACCGTCCCATTGATCAGGTTTTCGTTTGACCGGTACGGCAGCAAGCGGGCGATATACCAGCGCTGGTTGTTGCTGGGGACTTCGCGTTCGATGATATTCAACGTTTCAAATACAGCCGCCGCATCGTCGGTCAGCTGCGGATAATCCAGCCGGTGGGTAATGTCTAGCAAGGAGCGGCCCGTGTCGCTGGTCAACATGTTGAAAATATCGGTAGTACGGGGCGTGAACCAACGAATGCGCATACTTTTATCGACAAAGATGGTCGCGATGTCGGTGGACGCTATCAAATTGCTAAGGTAGTCGTTGACTTTGTCGGTTTCTTCGACTTTGGTCTTCAGCTCGTAGTTGACGGTCAAGAGTTCTTCATTGATCGACTGCAGCTCTTCCTTGCTGGTTTCCAATTCCTCCGTGGCTGAGCGCAGCTCTTCGTTGATGGCTTGGGCTTCCTCGTTCGAGGCTTTGAGCTCCTCACTCGAGACTTCCGACTGTTCAATGGTCTCCTGAAGTTGAAGTTTGGTTTGATGCAGTTCCTTTTCCAGCACGGTCAAGGCAGGGTCGCCCGCGCTCGACGATGCCTCTTGCCGCTCAGGCGAAGACGGCGGGCTAACCTGAAAGACGACCAGGAACACGTCATGATCGGTGGCTTCGTCGCGGTATGGCTCAATGAGCACGCGTACACGTTCGTCGCTGAGTGTCGCCACGCGCGAGCTCGCCCGCTTACCGCTTTGCTGGGCCTGGTAAAGCGTGGTGCGCAACTCCAGACGCAGTGCAGGGTCGATCAAATTGACCAGATTACGGTTAACTTCACCGGCGACATACCGCAGAAAACGCCCCACCCCGTTGTCCAGGTGCAGAATATCCAAATTGCCGTCGACCACCAGGCTGGGCGGCTGGATGCTTTCCAGTGCACGCCGATGGATATCGGCGAAGGAGATTTTCCCGGCACGTTTGGGCACTACGGGTACAGACTCATCGGTGCCGCTGCGCACATAGCCTGCGCGTGGAATCGTAGGCGAACGCCGTTCCGTACTGCTGAGCTTCGCGCGATAAATACGATTGCGCTTATCAATGGCGACAAACAGTTCAGGACACACATCGGCGGACTCGGATGAGCCCAGAAACAGGTAGCCACCGGTGCGAAGCGCGAAATGGAACATTTGCAGAATTTCACGTTGAACTTCGCGGTCGAGGTAAATCATCAAGTTGCGGCAGACAATCAAGTCGATTTGCGAGAACGGCGGATCCGCCAGGATGTTGTGCTTGGCAAACAATACGACATCGCGCACTTCCTTGTTGATCCGGTAGTGCGATCCTTCCTTGACGAAGTAGTGGCGTAAACGGGTAGGTGGGACGTCGGTCAAAATGGCTTCGGAGAACTGCCCGGCGCGGCCTTTGGCAATGGCGCGCTCATCCACATCGGTGGCGAACAGCTGAATTTTGCGCTCGCTGTTTTCCAGCGACTGATGCTCCATTGCCAAGATCGCGAGGCTATAGGCTTCTTCACCGCTCGAACAACCTGCCGACCAGATGCGAATCTCTTCTCGCTGGGAAGGGTTCTGAGGCTTTCGTGCGAAAATTTCGCCGAGAACGCTTCGTTCCAACGCTTCAAACGCTTCACGATCGCGGAAGAAATTGGTGACGCCAATCAACATGTCACCTAATAGCGCCTTGGCTTCTTCGGCATGGGTTTCAATGTAGGTGAGGTAGGCGGCCAGGTCAGCTTGGGTCGTCACCTGCAGGCGACGCTCGAGTCGCCTCAGCACTGTCGCGCGCTTGTAGTGTTTGAAATCATGCCCGGTACGGTTACGCAGCACAGCGAGTATTTGCCCCAGCAGGTATTCATCGTCATATTCGGGGGAAACCGCGACGGCGTCGCAAGGCTGGAAGGCATTGGAGGCGGGGAGTCGAATCGTTTGAGCGTTGCGCCACAGATCGAGCAGTTTTTGCGGCATCTCGGCAACTGGCAATATGACATCCACCAACTGCGTTTCGATTGCAGCCCGTGGCATGCCATCAAATTCCGCATCCTCCGGGTTCTGCACTAGCGTCACGCCGCCTTGCTCTTTGATTCGCGACAAACCCACCGCGCCGTCCGAACCGGTTCCCGATAGCACCAGGCAAAATGCGCGGTGCTTGTGAACGTCTGCCAGGTCTCGAAAGAACAAATCGATGGCAACATGAGTCCCCTGAGGCCGGGTTGCAACATTGGCCTGCAGGTAGCCATCGTTCATCGCCAATTGCCTGGCGGGCGACAACACGTACACGTGATTAGGCTTGATCTCGCAGCGCCCGGTCACCTGTTGAACGGGCATTTTGGTGCTCGAAGCGAGAATTCTGTCAATGACGCTTTCGTGATCGGGCGAGAGATGTAGCACCACCACGAATGCCATACCGTTATCGGCTGGCATGTTCTCGAGAAATTTTTGGAGCGCCTGGATGCCCCCCGCCGACGCACCGATGCCAACCACCGGAAATGGCAGCTCGCTTGGCACTACGTCTTTGCGC
>NZ_JABMCW010000177.1:0-11457 GCF_013179705.1 Pseudomonas sp. CM25
CTGGAACTAGGTGCTCAGCCGGTCGAAATCGAAACCGGGCCGATGGAGCTGCGGTTGCCGGCGATCAAAGGCATTGGCGGTGCCCCGCTGTACCTGATCGACCGCTTCGAGGAAGGCAGCTCGATCTACGACATCGATTTCAATTTCATCGAAGGCGTAGACCGCAACCCGGTAGGTGCCGGCCTGAAGATCATCGACCACCTCACCCACAACGTCTACCGCGGGCGCATGGCTTACTGGGCCGGCTTCTACGAAAAACTGTTCAACTTCCGTGAAATTCGTTACTTCGACATCAAGGGCGAGTACACCGGCCTGACCTCCAAGGCCATGACCGCGCCGGATGGCATGATCCGCATCCCGCTCAATGAAGAGTCTTCCAAGGGTGCCGGGCAGATCGAAGAGTTCCTGATGCAGTTCAACGGCGAAGGCATTCAGCACGTGGCCTTCCTCACCGACGACCTGCTCAAGACCTGGGATGCCCTGAAAGGCTTCGGCATGCGCTTCATGACTGCGCCGCCACAAACCTACTACGAAATGCTCGAAGAGCGCCTGCCGGGTCATGGCGAGCCGGTCGACCAACTGCAAGCCCGGGGCATCCTGCTTGATGGGGCCTCGCAACCGGGCGACAAGCGCCTGCTGTTGCAGATATTCTCGGAAACCCTGCTTGGCCCGGTGTTTTTCGAGTTCATCCAGCGCAAGGGCGACGATGGGTTCGGTGAAGGCAACTTCAAGGCCCTTTTCGAATCCATCGAACGCGACCAGGTACGCCGTGGTGTACTGAGCACCGACTGATGCTCGCCTGCATCGCCGTCATGCATCTCTGACGGCGGTGCCGCTATGGGCCTTGCGCGCTCTCATCAAGCCCAGGTACAAGACCAGTGAGGTCGCTACGCCGACCAATGCCAGCGAAGGTAGCACTTGCGCGATGGTCATGCGGAACTCATTGGCGGTATACCCCTTGCTGTAGCCGCCCCGGACGGTATAGCCATATTTTTTTGACTCTGCCCACTCGCTGAATTCGTCCTGTGAAGGGCGTTCCGGGTCGCGGCTGTCGCCATCTGTCCATATGTAGTGGTCCCCGAATTCCAGTATCAGCGTCAGGCCGGTCTGAAAGCTTTTCAGTTCCTTGCGCAGTTCAATGCCATACAAAGTGCCAACTACCCCGGAGTTCCTCCCAGGTGTTTGAACTCTGAGAATGGCGGCGTTTGGCGAAGAAGGGACATCGAATGCGAGTTCCGTGCCTCGCCCGGACTTTATGAACGCGGAAATATAGGCCATGGGGTCTTTTTCGGTAGCGCAGTACGCCTCGCCATTGACGGTTAACGCCAGTGAGCGCAAATGCGGGCTGATCGCGATGATGTCATGCAATTTCCCTGACACTTGCGCACAGGGCTTTCCCGCCAGGTCGTTGGCACGATCAAAGGTGGCAACCATACGGTCCAGCAACTGGTCGACGCTGAAAACTGCCTCTTGAACGGAAATTTGCGAAGTTTCGGCAAGTTTCTTGCCCAGGTGATAGTTCATCACCAGCAGGCCGGAAACTATCGGCACGGCGCCAATGGCTATTACCATCAGCCTTTTCAGCAAGTTGTACCTGGTATTCAGGGTGAAAGGCATAGGTATGATGCTCCCAGGTGCATTGCTGTTCGTGGTGAACAGATTGACCCTGAGCCTATGTCCCTGACGACGCGATGGCTGTAGTCCATGAGCGATCCGAACCAGAGGAAATACGGAAAGCCACTGTCAGCCTCAGCTTTGATGGCCCGCAATTTTCGCCAGCACCTTCTCGGCGAGCAATCCAGTCGAGGCGGGGTTTTGCCCAGTGATCAGCCGCTCATCAGTGACGACAAACGGCTTCCACGGTTCATCATGCTTGCTGTAGTTGCCGCCGCGGGCCCCCAGTTCGTTTTCAGTCAGAAAGGGCACTACCTTGTCCAGCTCAGCCAACTGTTCCTCGGTGTTTGAAAAACCGGTAACCTGACGACCCTTCAGCAGCAGGCTGTTGTCGCTGAGCTTGACGTTCAGCAGGCCGACAACGCCGTGGCAGACCGCCGCCACGATGCCTTCGTTCTCATAGATGTGGCGCGCAAGCGCCTGCAGCGCCTGGTCATCGGCAAAGTCGTACATCACCCCATGGCCACCGGTGTAATAAATGACGCTGTACTCATCTGCCTTGACCTGACCTGGGCTCAGGGTGGCGCCCAGGCGGGTCATGAAACGCTTGTCGTCATACCATTGCCAATCCAGGTCGGGGGCCATCTGCAGGCTGTGCGGATCGATCGGGACATAGCCGCCCATTGGGCTGACATAGTCCACCGCGTAGCCGGCCTTTTCGACCATCTCGACAAAGTGCACAGCTTCACCCAGCCACAACCCCGTCGCTCGCTTGAGGGTCGGGTACTTGGCTGTATTGGTCAGCACCACCAGCATTTTCTTGCTCATGTCCCACGCTCCTGTCGGCAACCTGGATGGGCCGGTGCTCCTTGGCCCGAGGGAAAACTTAATCAGCATAGCTGCCACCTGCAAGTACGCCATCGGGGGTAGTGCGCGCTGTGCTAACTTCAACCGAGCCCACGAGGCGAGCCGAACGAGCAGGGCGGCGCCTCGGTCAACCTGAGCATTGCTGGAGTCACGATAGTGGTCGCAAATGGTATGCCGCGCGAGCCTGCGCCTGTTTTGGCAACGGTCGAGCCGATGGGCGAAACGGTTGCGCACTTCGATTGGGGGCGAACAGCACTCGGGCCGTTGTCACGCTGGCCGGCTTCGCTGCGTATTGCGGTGGACATGATGCATTTGTCACCGTTCCCGTGTGCCGTGGTTTGGGGATCAGCACTCAGCGTCGTCCACAATGATGCCTACCGGGCGTTGCGGGCCGCTGCTCCGAATACCCTGGGCAGTGCATTCGATGCCTTGTGGTGGGATATCTGGCCCGAAGTGGGGCCTTGGGTATTCAAGGCGCTTGAGGGGCGCTCGAGCTTTGTCGAGGACCCACCCCTGCGTATCGTCAAGGGCGAAGGCGCCGAACCGCTATGGTGCGCGTTCGGTTATGCGCCGCTGCATGACGAACTGGGCGGCGTGGCGGGCTTTCTGCACACCGTGATCGAGACGACGGCCAGCGTCGAGGCGCACAGCCACTGGCGGGAGCAGGCCTTGGTGTTCGAACGACAGCTAGCGCGTCACGAGGCCGAGCGCGAGCAGATCTGGCAGCTGTCGCGCGATGCAGTGATGACCGTTACTCCTGACTTGACGTTGCAAGCTGTCAGCCACACCTGGCAGCGTATTCTGGGCTGGGCCGAAGAGCAGGTGCTGGCGCGGCCGGTACTGGAACTGATTCACCCGGCGGATCGCGCTGAAGTTCAGGTGGCCGTCTCCGGCTTGCTTGAATACGGGAGCACCGGCCAGATCGAGACCCGTCTGCGCCACCGCGATGGCCACTACCACTGGTTTCGCTGGACCGCGCGGTTCGATGGCAGCATGCTGACCGCGGTGGGCCGGGATATTACCGAAGACAGGGCCGAGGCCGCGCGCCAATCCGAAGCACTGATGCGCAAGAACCAGCATATGGAGGTGGTTGGCCAGTTGGCGGGGGGCATGGGCCATGAGTTCAACAACCTGCTGTCCGGGATTGGCGGCAGCCTTGAACTGCTGCAACGGCGCCTGCAACAAGGGCGCCTGGAGCGGGTGGAGGACTATGTCGAGGTGGCACGCGATTCGGTGCAGCGCGCCATGGCGCTTACCCATCGACTGCTGACCTTTTCCCGCCATCAGCCCACGGCCCCCAAGCCACTGGATTTCAACCTGCAATTACGCTTGAGTGAGCCGCTGCTGATGCGGGCACTGGGCGCCGAGATGCGCCTGCGCTGGCAACTGGATGTTGCACCGTGGGTGGTGAGTCTTGATCTAACCCAACTCGAGAATGCTCTGGTCAACTTGTGCGCAAACGCCCGTGAGGCGTGCCTGGAGCGGGGTACTGTCACCATTCGCACCGTCAACCAACGACTGACAAGCTGTTTTCCGGATGAAGATGGCCTGCCGCCAGGCGACTATGTCGCTCTGCATGTCGAGGACGACGGCCATGGCATGGCGGCGGCAGACATCGCCAGGGCCTTCGAGCCGTTCTTCACCACCAAGCCCATCGGGCGTGGGGCCGGGCTTGGGCTGTCCATGGTCTATGGATTTGTCGGCCAGTCGGGCGGCTATGCCTGGATCGAGTCGGTCGGGGAGCGTGGCACAACGGTTTCAATGCTCTTCCCAAGGTGCCACGACCCGCTCCCTGAACCGCCCAAGCCAGTGCCGCGCCCGCAGCGCATGGCCTGTGGGGAGCGCCTTCTGCTGGTGGATGACGAGCTCAACCTGCGTGCCGTCATGCGTGAGTACCTGGCTGATCGGGGCTTTGATGTCACGGATGTCGGCGACGCCAATGCTGCGCTGGAACGCTTCCGCCATGATGGGCCTTTTGACCTGGTGATTACCGACATCGGGTTGCCAGGGGGCTTCAGTGGGCGGCAAGTCGCCAAGGCCATGCGCATGCAACTGCCGCTGCAGAAAATTCTGTTTATCACCGGCTACGCGAACCAGCCGGTCGAAGCGGAGTTCCTGGAGCAACCGGGCATAGCGTTGATGAACAAGCCGTTCCCGTTGGCCGCCCTGGCGGATGAGGCGCTGCGCATGCTTGACGGGTAAGGTAGTTTCACTTCGTAGCAAGAATCCGCAGCACTTGGGCCTGCAGTTGTTTCAGCTCGAACGGTTTGCTGATCAAGTACATGTCCGTACCCAGGAAGCTCTCTCGGGCAATGGCCGTTTCCGCGTAGCCGGTGATGAACAGTACCGGCAGACGCGGGCGCAGGCTCCGTGCAATTTCGGCCAACTGCCGGCCGTTCATGCCGGGCAAGCCAACGTCGCTGATCAGCAAGTCCACCGGCTCTGTCGAGCGCAGCACTGCCAACCCCTCGCTGGCGTCAGCGGCGCTGTGGCAGGGGAAGCCGTCTTCGCGGAGCGCCTGGCACAGCAGCTGACGTACATGCGAGTCGTCCTCGACCACCAGCACATGGCGACCACGGCCCCCCTGCACAGGCGGCTCAGGGTTGCTCGGTTGGGTGGTCCGGCCGTGATGGCGCGGCAGGTACAGGTCTACCCGGGTGCCTTGGCCGATCTGGCTGTGCAGGGTGACATGCCCACGGGATTGCTTGCTGAAGCCGTATACCATCGACAGGCCCATGCCGATGCCCTGGCCGATCGCCTTGGTGCTGAAAAACGGCTCGAAGGCATGTTCCAGCGTGCTCTGTGCCATGCCCTGGCCGTCATCAACGATTCGCAGGCGCACATAATCGCCACCGCCCGGCGTGGCGCCCTGACCATGTTCGATGTGATGGTTGCTTGCCTCGATCCACAGCATTCCACCGCTGGGCATCGCCTCGCAGGCATTGACCAGCAGATTGTCGACGGCTGCCTGCAGTTGCTGGTCATCAGCTTCCACTGGCCACAAGCCTTTGGCGATATGCACGTGCAAACTGACTGTGGGGCTCAGGCTAGCCTTCAGCTGCTTGATCTGCAGCAGGCTGCGCAGGTCTATGCGCTGGCTGTGCAGCGACTGCCGGGAAGCGAACGCAAGCAGGCGGTGGGTCAGCTTTGCCGCCCGTGACACCGCCTCGCGGCCCATGCGCAGTACGCCTTCCACCCCATCGTTGCGGCCCTGGCGCAGGCGCCGGTCGATCAGTTCGAAGCTGCCGCCAATGCTGGTCAGCAGGTTGTTGAAATCATGCGCGACCCCGCCGGCAAGCTGGCCGATGGCTTCCATCTTGCGGGCCTGGTAGCGGGCGAACTCGCTGGGCTCTTGCTCGTCACCGGGCTGCTTGGGTCGGGCGTCCAGGCGCCGCTGCAGGTCCTGCAACTGGTCGCGGGCCAGGTACTGCTTGCGCCTGTTGCGCAGCGCGGACTGGGCCATGTGCAGCAACTGAGTGTTTTCGAAGGGCGAGACCAGCAGGGCAAGATTGCCCACCGGATGATTATCCATGCTTTTGGCCGACCACGCGCCCTGGGTGACCAGCACAATGGGCAAGTCCGACCAGCAAGGCTGCTGGTCGATGAACGCCTGCAGCAACGCGCTTGGGCCCTGGCTGAACACCTGCTCGTCGATGATCGCCACGCCTGCGCCTTCGGCCAGGCGTGCCTGCAGGTTGGCCAGGTCGCCTGCGCACAGGCTATCTATCCCGGCGGAGGCAAGCAGGCGTGAAGTGTCCGCGTCCAGGGGCGGGGGTGCCAGGATCAAGGCACGTTCATCCATCGCCAATGTACTGGCCAAAACGACTCTCCTGTGGGGTGCCCTGATACCCACTGGACCTTGGGTGCGAGCCCAAGGTTCAACACAAATTCAGGGCTTCACTACAAGCCCTGCTGCAGTACCGGATCGTCCGGGTTCTGTCGTTCGAGCTCGGCCAGCAGCACCTGTACATTCTGTAGCTGGCCGGTCTCTTTCCAGTACTGGATGAGCAACACCCGCGCTCGGCGATTGGCCGGCTGCCGGTTGAGCACGATTTCCAGCTGCTTCTGTGCCGCGTCAAGTTGGTCCAGCTCATGCAGGGTGACTGCCAGGGTATAGCGGTAGTCGCTATTGTCCGGGTCCAGCTCGACGGCGCGGGACAAGGCCAGCAAGGCGTACTCGCGCTGGTCATGACGGTTCAGCCAGAGCCCCAGCTCATACTGCAGAAAGGCCGAATCCGGGCTCAGGGCCAACGCCTTGCCCAGCACCTGGCGCGAGGTGTCGTGATGGCCCTGGCGCTCCAGCAGGCGCACCTGGGTAGCAAGGGCGTCGAGGTTGCCTGGGGCTACCGCCAGCGCCCGCTGCAGGGCCGTGGCGGCTTGGTTGTAGTCGTTTTCATGCAGGTACAGGCGTGCGAGGTGAACTTGGGCGTCGGCATCCTCGGGTTGTTGCTCCAGGGCTTGCTGGTATTGCTCAAGGGCCGCCTGGAGCGGGCCGAAATACAGGCCGATGGCGTCGGGGTCAAGGCCCAGCAGGGCGTCTACGGCAGCAAAGCGCACGCTTTGCTCGTCGTCGTTCAGCAGCGGGCCGAGCACCAGGCTGCGCTGCGCCGGCGGCAGCAGGCGGCGTATGCCGGCAATCGCCGCTCGGCGCACCAGCGGCTCGGCATGCGCCAGGTCCTGTTGTGCCAGTTTCAATGCCTGGGGCGATGGGTAATTGGGCAATTCGGCGTACAGGGCTGCCCGGCGGATGGCCGGCAAGTCGCTGCGTTGCAATTGCTGGTAAAGCACCCGCGCGGCACCAGGCTGGCCCTCGTGAGCCTGGCGCAGGGCCTTGGCGTAGCTGTGTGCTGGCAAGGTCGGCGCGGCCGGCTGGTCGTCGTGCCACAGGTAGCCGAACAGGGCCGATACCAGGGTCAACAGCAGCAGGGCAATCAGGTAGCGGTTGCGTCTGGGCATTGATGGGACCGTGGCGACGGGAAGCGCAGAGCTTGGGGCAGTGGGGAGGGAAATGCAACCGGGGGCGGCGTGCGCCTGGTGGGGGACCGAGTGAGGGCTGCCATGTGTTCGGCTCGGTATTGAGGTGATGCACACACCGAGCGCCGAAGAGGGTGCGGCATACATCATGAACCCCCATAAAAAAGCCCCGCAGACCAAAGCCTGCAGGGCAAACGGCTGGGGGAGAATCCAACCAAAGGAGCCGTTGAAACAGGATGTATCAGTGCGCGATGGCCACCGCTTCCGGTTGCCAGCCGCCGCCCAGGGCCTTGTAGATCGAGACAATGCCGCGGTACAGCTCGACCTCACCCTGTGCTTGCGCGTCTTCAGCGCTAAGCCGTTCGCGTTCGGCATCCAGCAGCACCAGGTAGTCCACCGTCCCTTCGCGATAACGAATCGAGGCCAGTTGCGCCGCTTTGCGGCTGGCGTCGCTCTGGCGCATCAGCGACAACAGCCGCTGCTGGGTCTTGTCGTAATCGCTGAAGGCGTTGGCCGATTCTTCCAGGGCCAGCAACACCTGCTGTTCGTAGTTGGCCAATGCCCCTTCGGCATCGGCCTTGGCACCGCGCAGGCGGGCCCGCACGCTGCCCAGGTCGAACGCCGCCCAGGTGATGCTCGGGCCCAGCGCCCAGGCATTGGCCGCCGAGGAGCCGAGCTGCGATCCCCGCGCGGCGGTAAAACCAAGGAAGCCGCTGAGGCTGACGCGGGGGAACAGGTCGGCCGTGGCCACACCGACGTTGGCGGTGGCGGCTGCCAGCTGGCGTTCGGCACTGCGGATGTCGGGGCGGCGGCGCAGCAGTTCACCCGGGTCCCCCACCGGCAGGGCCTTGGTGATGGCCGGCAGGGCTTTAGGCGACAGGTCTACGCTGAGCGCGTCGGGGCGCTGGCCGAGCAGGGTGGCGATACGGTGTCGCGCCCGGGCCTGTACGGCCTGCAGCTGCGGCACGGTGGCTTCTACCCCGGCCAGGCGCGCATCGGCGCGAACCACGTCGAGGTCGTTGCCGACGCCGGCATCGCGCAGGGTTTCGGTGATGCTGCGTGATTCCTGCTGGGTCTTGAGGTTGGCCAGGGCGATGTTCTCGCGCAGCTGCGCACCTCGCAGTTGCCCGTAGGCATCGACCAGCTCGGCGATCAGGCTGACCTGCAACTGCTGCAGGTCGGCGGCGGCCGCCCCTTCCTGAGCTTCGCTGGCCTCGATCTGGCGCTGGATCCGGCCGAACAGGTCGAGCTCCCAGGCCATGTCCAGGCCCAGGTCGTAACGCTCGCTGTTCACCCGGTTATCCGCCTGGCCAGGAATCTGGCCCTTGCCGATGTCGCTGCTGGCGCGGCTGGTGACTACCGGCAACTGATCGTTCTCGGCGTCTTCACGAATCGAGCGGGCCGACTTCAGGCGGGCGAAGGCCACGCGCAGATCCCGGTTGCCCTCCAGCGAAGCCTGCACCAGCTGGTTCAGCACCGGGTCGTCGAACTGCTTCCACCACAGGCTTTCGAAGCGGCTGCGGTCATAGGCCTTGGCCTGTACGTCACCACTCAGCTGCGCAGGCTCGGTGGCTGGCGCCTTGTAGTCCGGGCCGACTGCACAGGCGGCCAGGGCCAGTGCCAGCAGGCTTGGGGTCAGGGGTTTGAGCAGGTTCATGCGTGGTTCTCCAGCACTTGCACGCGCTCGGCCTTGCGGGCCTGGCGACGCTCGACGAAACGGCGAATCAGGAAGAAGAACACCGGGGTCAGGAACAGGCCGAACACCGTCACGCCGATCATCCCAGAGAACACTGCCACGCCCATGGCATGGCGCATTTCCGAGCCGGCACCGGAGCTGAACACCAGTGGCACCACACCCATGATGAAGGCGATCGAGGTCATCAGGATCGGCCGCAGGCGCAGTCGGCAGGCCTCCAGCACCGCCGCCAGCGGGTCGAGGCCCTTGGCCTGCTCATCCTTGGCGAACTCGACGATCAGGATCGCGTTCTTGCATGCCAGCCCCACCAGTACAATCAGGCCGATCTGGGTGAAGATGTTGTTGTCGCCACCCGACACGATCACACCGGTGATGGCCGACAGCAGGGTCATCGGCACGATCAGGATCACCGCCAGCGGCAGGCTCCAGCTTTCGTACTGGGCGGCCAGCACCAGGAAGGCCAGCAGCACGCACAGCGGGAACACGAACAGCGCGGTATTGCCCGAGAGGATCTGCTGGTAGGTCAGGTCGGTCCACTCGAAGGTCATGCCGTTGGGCAGTTCCGCTTTCAGCAGCTTCTCGATCGCAGCTTCCGCCTGGCCGGAGCTGTAGCCAGGGGCTGCTGCACCGTTGATTTCAGCGGTGATGAAACCGTTGTAGTGCATCACCCGGTCCGGCCCGGAAGTGTCGCTGACCTTGAGGAAGGTTGCCAGCGGGATCATCTCGCCCAGGTTGTTGCGCACCTTCAGCTGGCCGATCTGCTCGGCATCAAGGCGGAACTGCTGCTCGGCCTGGACGTTGACCTGGTAGGTGCGGCCAAAGCGGTTGAAGTCGTTGGTGTACAACGAGCCCAGGTAGACCTGCAGGGTATCGAAGATGTCGTTGATCGCCACGCCGTGGGTCTTGGCCTTCTCGCGGTCGATGGCGGCATCGACCTGCGGCACGTTGACCTGGTAGCTGGTGAACAAGCCCGCCAGTTCCGGCACATTGTGGCTCTTGGCGATGATGTTCTGGGTTTCCTTGTACAGCGCTTCGTAGCCCAGGTTGCCACGGTCTTCGATCTGCAGGCGGAAGCCGCCGATGGTGCCCAGGCCTTGTACTGGCGGTGGCGGGAAGATCGCGATGTAGGCGTCCTGGATGTCGGCGAACTGGGCATTGAGCGCCGCCGCAATGGCCGCTGCCGACTGGCTCGGGTCCTTGCGCTGGTCGAACGGTTTGAGCGGGGTGAACACGATGCCGCTGTTCGGGCTGTTGGTGAAGCCGTTGATCGACAAGCCAGGGAAGGCCACCGAGTCGGCCACGCCAGGTTGTTTCAAGGCAATTTCGCTCATGCGCTTGATCACCGCTTCGGTGCGGTCAAGGCTCGCTGCATCCGGCAGTTGGGCGAATGCCACCAGGTACTGCTTGTCCTGCGACGGTACGAAACCGGTCGGGGTAGACGAGAAGCCCAGGTAGGTCAGGCCCATCAGGCCGGCATACACGAACAGGGCGATGCCGCTGGAGCGGATGACCCGGCGCACGCCGCCAACATAGCCATGGCTGGCGCGGTCGAAGAAGCGGTTGAACGGGGCGAACAGCCAGCTGCCCAGCAGTTTTTCCAGGAACCGAGAGAAACGGTCCTTGGGTGCATGGTGGTCCTTCAGCAGTACGGCAGCCAGCGCTGGCGACAGGGTCAGCGAGTTGAACGCCGAAATCACCGTCGAGATGGCAATGGTCAGGGCGAACTGCTTGTAGAACTGCCCGGTAAGACCGGAAATGAACGCAGCAGGCACGAACACGGCGCACAGCACCAGGGCGGTGGCGATGATCGGCCCGGTGACTTCGCTCATGGCCTTCTGCGTGGCTTCCAGCGGTTTCAGGCCCAGGCCGATGTTGCGCTCCACGTTTTCCACCACGACGATGGCGTCGTCCACCACGATACCGATGGCCAGCACCAGGCCGAACAACGACAAGGCGTTGAGCGAGAAGCCGAACAGGTGCATCACCGCAAAGGTACCAATCAGCGACACGGGCACGGCCAGCAGCGGGATGATCGAGGCGCGCCAGGTCTGCAGGAACAGGATCACCACCAGCACCACCAGCACCAGCGCTTCGAACAGCGTATGCACCACAGCTTCGATGGAGCCGCGCACGAATACGGTCGGGTCATAGACGATGCTGTAGTCCATGCCCTCGGGGAAGTCCTTCTTCAGCTCGGCCATCTTCGCCCGCACTTCGTCGGAGATCTCGATGGCATTGGAGCCTGGGCGCTGGAAGATCGGGATGGCCACGGCGGGCTGGTTGTTCAGCAGCGAGCGCAGGGCGTA
>NZ_JABMCW010000178.1:0-11413 GCF_013179705.1 Pseudomonas sp. CM25
CGCGACCCGACTTCGGCATCGCGCACTCAAGAGATATGGCCGAGAGAAATCCTTTCAAGGGGCAAGCAGAAAAAATCTGGATTATTGCTCTGGATTGGCCTTTCGCGGGTGAATCGGCCCGCTCAGGCTACACAGGCCTCGAAGGAAGGCGCATCCCCCCCCAACAACCGACTGATCCGCGCGCAATCATCTTCCCGGCGCAACTCGGCAAACAGCACCACCGCCTCGGGGTAACTACGGGTCAACATCGCCAGCCATTGCTTCATGCGCCCCGGCGCATAACGCGGCGAAAGCTTGTGCTGGGCCTGGCGCCAGAATTCGCGCAGCAACGGCAGCAGGTCATCCCAGCTCATCGGCTGATAATCCCGACCATCACTCGCCGCAGCAATCTGCAGGCCCAGGTCGGGGCGCGAGACCAGGCCACGGCCCAGCATGATGTCCTCGGCCCCACTGACCTCCCGGCAACGCCGCCAGTCATCCACGGTCCAGATCTCGCCATTGGCGAACACCGGCACCTTGACCACGTCCTGCACCCGCGCCACCCACTCCCAGTGTGCCGGTGGCTTGTAGCCCTCGACCTTGGTCCGCGCATGCACCACCAGGTGCGCAGAGCCACCTTCGGCCAGTGCCGTGGCACATTCCAGCGCGCCATCAGGGCTGTCGAAGCCCAGGCGCATTTTCGACGTCACCGGGATATGCGCGGGCACTGCCCGGCGCACTTCACGCACGATGGCGTGCAACAGCTCGGGCTCTTTCAGCAGCACCGCCCCACCGCGCGACTTGTTCACGGTCTTGGCCGGGCAACCGAAGTTCAGGTCGATCACCGGTGCGCCCAGCTGACAGGCCAGTGCGGCATTGTCGGCCAGGCACACCGGGTCCGAGCCCAGCAACTGCACGCGCATGGGCACCCCGGCGGCTGTGCGGGCGCCCCGCCGCAGCTCGGGCGCGAGCTTGTCGAACGAGGAAGGCGGCAGCAGGCGGTCGCACACGCGAATGAATTCGGTGACGCACCAGTCGATACCGCCCACGCGGGTCAGCACGTCGCGCAGGATGTTGTCGACCAGCCCCTCCATGGGGGCCAGGGCAATTTGCATGTCGGGGTCTCGGCGGAAAAAGCCGGCAGTCTAGCAAACATTGCCGGCGTTTCAGCCGCCGATCAGCGCCTGGCCGTAACCCTCGACAAATTCTGCCGGCATACGCTTGGGTTTGCCGCTGGACAATTCGATGCAGGCGAAGGTGGTCCGAGCCCGCAGCAGGGTAACGCCGTCACGCGGGCGCTTGAGCTGGAAGCGCCGGGTCATGCGCAGGCGCTGATCCCAGTCGATGATCCAGGTGGCCAATTGCAGCTCGTCATCTTCATAGCCGGCGGCCAGGTAGTCGATTTCGTGGCGCACAACGGCCATGGCCCGGTCCAGCCGGCGGTACGCGGCCAGGTCCAGGCCCAGGCGCTGGGAATGGCGCCAGGCGCAGCGTTCCAGCCAGGTCACGTAGACGGCGTTGTTGGCGTGGCCGAGGCCGTCGATATCCTCGCTGCCGACGCGCAGGTCGATGACGAAGGGTGTTGCCAGGTCCCAGCTCATGTTCGCTTCCTTGGCGCAAAATTGCGATTTAGCAGCGACCGGCAGGGGAAGTCCAGCCCTTGGATGGATTTACCGGGCTCATCAGGCGCTTTGCCGCGCTGGCGCACCCGCCCTGGCGAGCAATTCGAGCACGGCTTCACCCAGGCGCGGGTCGGCTAGCAGCCGTTGGTGGCCGCCCGCCTCCAACATCAACAGCCGGCTGTCGAACCAGGCCTTGTGAATGACCTGGGCTTCATCGGCAGCCACCAGGGCGTCATCGGCAGCGTGCACTACCAGCCCCGGAAGCTCCAGCTGGTAACCGGTAACATCCAGCCGCGCAACCTGCATGCCCACATCCCGCTCCACCTGGCGAATGAACGCAGCCCGTGCACGCGCCGGCAGCCCCAGGTGACGGGCAAACCCTCGCAACACCCCCAGCAACCGCGCCGGGCCCGCGATGCTCACCGCCGCCTCCGTGCGCAGGCCCATCTGCAAGGCCAGCAGCACGCTGGCAGCGCCCATCGAATGGCCAATGACCGCACGCAGCGGCGGCAACTCGGCGGCGGCCTCGAGCAGCGCCCTGGCAAACAGCACCACGTTGGCCTGCTCACCCGGCGAGCGACCATGCCCTGGCCCCTCCAGCGACACCACCGTGTGCCCGGCCTGGACCAGGGTTTCAATCAAGGCGGCGAACTGTGTGGGGCGGCCTTCCCAGCCGTGCATCAGCAGCACCGTCGGCCCCTGCCCCCAGCGTAATGCCGACAGGCCGAAGCGCAAGGTAATGCGCTCGGCACTTGCCTGCATGGGCAATTCCCAGTGCCGTGGCGGCAGGTTGCGCGGGGTCATGAAGGCACGGCGCATCTTGCCAGCGACGTGCTCGGGGGCCAGGCGGCCCAGGGTGCCATTGACGCCACGAATCCAGCTCAGGGTAGTCATTGCCATGCTCCAGGGTTACAGCACTGCCGATTTGGCGGCGCGCAGGATTCGGTCAGAAAGGTCGCTGGTGCCCAAGGCGCGGGCCAGGGCCAGCCCGCCGACCATGAGGGCCAGGTCGGCCAAGGCCTTGTCGGCATCCTCGGGGCGGTCGACCATGGCCGCTGCCATCAGCTCGATGTGCTCGGCCAGTACCTCACGGAAGGCTTCCGGCAGGCGCTGCATTTCTGCCAGTGAGTTCGGCAGCGGGCAGGCATGCACCTCGGCATCCCGGTGCTTGCGCGACAGGTAGAACGCACTGGCCAGCGCGCGCCGCCCGGCGCCATCGAGGCTGGGGTCGACCTGCGAAAGCAAGGCACGGCGCTCACCCAGCAGTTGGCTGAATGCTTCGAGCATCAGCTCGTCCTTGCTCTCGAAGTGGGCATAGAAGCCGCCAACCGTCAGGCCTGCCGCACCCATTACCTGGCTCACACTAGGCTCGGCCGGGCCATGCTGGATCAAGGCACTGCGCGCCGCCTCGAGGATGCGTTCGCGGGTTTTGCTCTTCTTGTCGCTCATGGGGCGGTCGCCGGGAAAAATATGATGATCGAAATATTATCCATATCATATTTTTTGGCAAGCAGATTTTCTCGCCGCCCGTCGGCAGCGGAATTTTCGCGAGGGAGAAAAACAAAAGGCCCATTCAATAAGCGAATGAGCCTTTAAAGTCCCGCAAAACGCGGGTAAACGTGGCGTCCCCTAGGGGACTCGAACCCCTGTTACCGCCGTGAAAGGGCGGTGTCCTAGGCCACTAGACGAAGGGGACGTAACCTTCGCGAAGATTCACTAACGTGAACCCTGGCAGAAATGGTGGAGCTAAGCGGGATCGAACCGCTGACCTCCTGCATGCCATGCAGGCGCTCTCCCAGCTGAGCTATAGCCCCGAAACAAAAGGCTCATCAATAATCGACGAGCCTTTCAAGCCCTGCAAAACGCAGGAAAAGTGGCGTCCCCTAGGGGACTCGAACCCCTGTTACCGCCGTGAAAGGGCGGTGTCCTAGGCCACTAGACGAAGGGGACGTAACCTTCGTGCCGGCTTGCTTACGCAAACCGCGGCAAAATTGGTGGAGCTAAGCGGGATCGAACCGCTGACCTCCTGCATGCCATGCAGGCGCTCTCCCAGCTGAGCTATAGCCCCGGATTTCTAGCCTCGCGGCCCAGCGACATAATGAAACATCGCTTGTGTAAAACTGGCGTCCCCTAGGGGACTCGAACCCCTGTTACCGCCGTGAAAGGGCGGTGTCCTAGGCCACTAGACGAAGGGGACGAACCTTCTTACCTTCAAGACCCGGTTGCTGGACCCGGTCTTGCTTGCCAGCCTGAGCTGCCAAGCGGAATTTGGTGGAGCTAAGCGGGATCGAACCGCTGACCTCCTGCATGCCATGCAGGCGCTCTCCCAGCTGAGCTATAGCCCCACAATGTCGCTTTGAACCGAATCGCTGGCTGGGTGCCTGGCGTTTCGTTTTCGTTCATCGCTGTGGACGGGGCGCATATTAAGATCGGATTGCACTGCTGTCAAACGAAATTTCGAAAATATTCAAAAGTTTTTTCACAGATAACAATCACTTACCGCCCTGTCCTAGTTTTTCCGGGTTTAGCTGGACCTGTGGAAGCGGGCGTGCCCGCGAATGCGATGGTAGATCAAACACCGCATTCGCGGGCACGCCCGCTCCCACAGGTCAGGTGCAAAGCTGAATCAGGCGATTGAGGCCAGCAGCTTTTCCCACTCTTTGTTTTCTTTCTTCGACACACCGCCCAGCAGGTCCAGCGCCTGGCGCAGGCGATAGCGGGTCAGGTCCGGGCCGAGGATTTCCATAGCGTCCAGTACCGACACCGAGCTGGCCTGGCCAGTAATGGCAGCGAACATCAGCGGCATGGCGTCGCGAAGCTTGAGCTCCAGCGCCTCGACCACAGCCTGGATGCAACCGGTGATACGCTCTTTTTCCCACTGGCGCAGGCTTTCGAGCTTCCACAGGATCAGCTGGATGACCTGGCGCACCTGGTCGGCAGACAGTTTCTTGCTTTCGAACAGCTTGGCGTCCAGCTTCAGCGCGCCTTCGAAGAAGAACCCGCCCAGCGGTGCGACCTGGCTGAAGGTTTCGACCCGGCCTTGTACATGCGGGGCAATCTTCATCATGTAGTCGCTGTTGAACGCCCACTTCTGCAGGCGCGTGGCGAACTCCTCGACCGGCAGCTCACGCAACCACTGGCCGTTAAGCCAGGACAGCTTCTCGATGTCGAAGATCGGCCCGCCCAGCGAGACGCGCGACAGGTCGAAGTGCTCGACCATCTCGGCCAGGGAGAACTTCTCGCGCTCGTCCGGCATCGACCAGCCCATGCGGCCCAGGTAGTTGAGCATCGCCTCGGGCATGAAGCCCATGCGCTCGTAGAACGTGACCGAAGTCGGGTTCTTGCGCTTGGACAGCTTGGACTTGTCCGGGTTGCGCAGCAGCGGCATGTAGCACAGCTTGGGCTGCTCCCAGCCGAAGTATTCGTACAGCTTGATCAGCTTGGGCGCCGATGGCAGCCACTCTTCGCCACGCAACACGTGGGTGATGCCCATCAGGTGGTCGTCGACCACGTTGGCCAGGAAGTACGTCGGCAGGCCGTCGTTCTTCATCAGCACCTGCATGTCCATGCGGTCCCACGGGATCTCGACGTCGCCACGCAGCATGTCAGGCACTACACACACGCCTTCGCTCGGCACTTTCATGCGGATCACGTGCGGCTCGCCAGCGGCCAGGCGGCGCTGCACTTCCTCGGCGCTCAGCAGCAGTGCGCGGCCGTCATAGCGAGGGGTTTCGCCGCGGGCTTGCTGTTCGGCGCGCATCTGCTCCAGTTCTTCGGCGGTGCAGAAACAGTAGAAGGCGTGGCCGGCGTCGACCAGCTGCTTGGCGTATTCGGCATAGATCGCGCCACGCTCGCTCTGCCGGTACGGGCCGTGCGGGCCGCCGACGTCCGGGCCTTCGTTCCATTCGATGCCGAGCCAGCGCAGGGCGTCGAAGATCTGCTGTTCCGATTCGCGCGTGGAGCGCAACTGGTCGGTGTCTTCGATGCGCAGGATGAACTCACCGCCGTGCTGCTTGGCAAAGCAGTAGTTGAACAGGGCGATGTAGGCAGTGCCGACATGGGGGTCGCCGGTAGGCGATGGCGCGATACGCGTGCGTACGGTGGTCATGGAGGGTCTCGAACGAAAGATGAAACAAAGGCGGGATGTTAGCAGGAGGCAGGCACCGGGCTCCAGCAATGGCGCGAACGTCACTTGTCGACGGGCCCTGCACCACTGTTAAATTTGCTTACATTTCTGCAACGATAGCCGCCATGCCTACCCAACTCAAACGCCGCCTGGCGATCTTTTTCACCTTGGTGGCCATCATCGCCCTCGCCTTTCTGGCCCACTGGTATTTCAAGGGCCGCTTCTACGAAGGCACCGACAACGCCTACGTGCAAGGCGAGATTACCCGCATTTCCAGCCAGCTGGGTGCCCGCATCGACACGGTGCCGGTCGAGGACAACCAGCACGTCGACAAAGGCGACTTGCTGGTGCGCCTGGAGGCCGCTGACTTCGAGCTGGCGATCGAACGCGCCCGCGCTGCCCTGGCTACCCGCGAGGCCGAACACGCCCAGGCGCAAAGCCGCCTGACCCAGCAGGGCAGCCTGATCGCTGCCGGCCAGGCCCAGGTGGCGGCCAACCAGGCCACCTTCGACCGCTCGCGCCTGGACCTGAGCCGCGCCGAAAAACTGCGCAAGCCAGGTTATGTCTCTGAAGAACGGGTCACCACTCTGTCGGCGGACAGCCACGTGGCCGGCTCCCAGGTCGACAAGGCCCGCGCCGACCTGCAAAGCCAGCGCCAGCAGGTGAACGCCCTGAACGCCGACCTCAAGCGCCTGGATGCGCAAATCGCCAACGCCCGCGCCGACCTGGCCCAGGCCGAGCTCAACCTGAGCCGCTGCGAGATCCGCGCGCCCATTAGCGGCACCATCGGCCAACGCAACGCCCGCAATGGCCAGGTGGTGCAGGCAGGTGCCTACCTGCTGTCGATCGTGCCGGACGAAGACATCTGGGTGCAGGCCAACTTCAAGGAAACCCAGATCGGCCATATGCAGCCCGGCCAGCGCGCCGAACTGGTATTCGACAGCTACCCGGACACCCCCGTCGAAGGTCGGGTCGACAGCCTGTTTGCCGCCTCAGGCGCGCAGTTCAGCCTGCTGCCGCCGGACAATGCCACCGGCAACTTCACCAAGGTGGTGCAGCGTATTCCGGTAAAACTGACCTTCACCGCCGACAACCCGCTGCGAGGGCGGATCCGCCCCGGCATGTCGGTCACCGCCACCGTCGACCTGCGCAGCGAAGACGAAGGCCCCCATGGCCGGTGACGCTTTGCTGCGGCCTGTTGCCGAGCCCAGCCGGCGCGACTGGATTGCGGTAATGAGCGTGATGCTTGGCGCCTTCATGGCAGTGCTGGACATCCAGATCACCAACTCGTCGCTAAAGGACATCCAGGGCGCGCTGTCGGCGACCCTGGAGGAAGGCTCGTGGATTTCCACCTCCTACCTTGTCGCGGAAATCATCATGATCCCGCTGACCGCCTGGCTGGTGCAGCTGCTGTCGGCGCGACGGCTCGCGGTGTGGGTCTCCGGCGGTTTCCTGCTTTCGTCACTGCTGTGTTCGATGGCCTGGAATTTGGAGAGCATGATCCTGTTCCGCGCCCTGCAGGGTTTTACCGGCGGCGCGCTGATCCCGTTGGCGTTTACCCTTACCCTGATCAAGCTGCCGGAACACCACCGCGCCAAAGGCATGGCCATGTTCGCCATGACCGCCACCTTCGCCCCCTCCATCGGCCCTACTCTAGGCGGCTGGCTCACCGAAAACTGGGGCTGGGAGTACATTTTCTATATCAACATTCCGCCGGGGCTGGTGATGATCGCCGGCCTGCTGTACGGGCTGGAGAAGAAAGAAGCGCATTGGGAACTGCTGAAAAGCACCGATTACGCGGGCATCCTCACCCTCGGGCTGGGCCTGGGCTGCCTGCAGGTATTTCTTGAGGAAGGCCACCGCAAGGACTGGCTGGAATCACACCTGATCGTCGGCCTGGGTAGCGTTGCGCTGGTCAGCCTGATCACCTTTGTCATCGTGCAGTTTTCCAAGCCGCATCCCCTGATCAACTTGCGCATCCTTGGCAACCGCAATTTCGGCCTGTCGAGCATCGCCAGCCTGGGCATGGGCGTCGGCCTGTACGGGTCGATCTACCTGCTACCGCTGTATCTGGCGCAGATCCAGGGCTACAACGCCTTGCAGATCGGCGAGGTGATCATGTGGATGGGCGTTCCCCAGCTGTTCCTGATCCCGCTGGTGCCGCAATTGATGAAGGTGATTTCACCCAAGGTGCTGTGTGCGCTGGGGTTCTGCCTGTTCGGCGCCGCCAGCTTCGGCTCGGGTGTACTCAACCCGGACTTTGCGGGGCCGCAGTTCAACCATATCCAGATCATCCGTGCGCTGGGCCAGCCGATGATCATGGTGACCATTTCGCTGATCGCCACGGCCTATATCCAGCCGCAGGATGCCGGCTCGGCTTCGAGCCTGTTCAATATCCTGCGCAACCTGGGTGGGGCGATTGGTATTGCCCTGCTGGCCACCCTGCTGGATGCGCGGACCAAGGTGTATTTCGATTACCTGAGGGAGTCGGTGGTGCCAAGCAACCCGCAGGTGGCGGAACGGTTGGCGCAACTGGCGGAGCGGCTGGGGAATGACAGTGCGGCGCTGGGCAAGTTGAGCGAGATTACCCACCAACAAGCGTTGATCATGGCTTACAACGATGCCTTCCACTTTGTCGGGATCGGGTTAGCAGTGAGCATGATAGCGGTGTTGATGACCCGCAAGTTGCCGCAGGGGTTGAAGGCTGGGGAAGCCCACTGAATTTTCGGTTGCCTGTAGCGGCCTCTTCGCTTGAGCGAGCGGGCTCGCCCGCGAAGAGGCCATTGCAGATAACGTGGCAATCAGCTGGTAATCAACCGCTCGCGCAGCTGGGTAATCTCGTCGCGCAGTTGCGCTGCCGCTTCGAACTCCAGGTCGCGGGCGAACTGCATCATCTTCTCTTCGAGCTGCTTGATGCGCTTGGTGATCTCGCCCGGGGTACGCAGTTCGGCCTCGTAACGGGCGCTCTCCTCCGCCGCCTTGGCCATGCCCTTGCGCTTTTTGCTGCGCGAGCCGGGCACAGTGGCGCCTTCCAGGATATCGGTGATGTCCTTGACCACGCCCTTGGGGACGATGCCGTTGGCTTGGTTGAACGCGATCTGCTTTTCCCGACGACGCTCGGTTTCATCGATGGCCCGCTGCATGGAGCCGGTCATGTTATCGGCGTAAAGGATGGCCCGACCGTTGAGGTTACGGGCGGCCCGGCCGATGGTCTGGATCAGTGATCGTTCGGAGCGCAGGAAACCTTCTTTGTCGGCATCGAGAATCGCCACCAGCGACACCTCGGGCATGTCCAGGCCCTCGCGCAGCAGGTTGATGCCGACCAGCACGTCGAAGGTACCCAGGCGCAGGTCACGAATGATCTCCACCCGCTCCACGGTGTCGATGTCGGAGTGCAGGTAACGCACCCGCACGTCGTGATCGGCCAGGTAATCACTGAGATCCTCGGCCATGCGCTTGGTCAACGTGGTCGCCAGCACCCGCTCACCCGCCGCGACCCGCTTGCGGATTTCCGAAAGCAGGTCATCCACCTGGGTCAGTGCCGGGCGAATTTCGACCTGCGGGTCGACCAGGCCGGTCGGGCGTACCACCTGCTCGACCACGCGCCCGGCATGCTCGGCCTCGTAAGGGCCCGGGGTGGCGGAAACGAAGATGGTCTGGGGGCTGACATTCTCCCACTCGTCGAAGCGCATGGGCCGGTTGTCCAGCGCCGAGGGCAGGCGAAAGCCGTACTCGACCAGCGTTTCCTTGCGCGAGCGGTCACCCTTGTACATGGCGCCAACCTGCGGAACGCTGACGTGAGACTCGTCAATTACCAGCAGGGCATCGGCTGGCAGGTAATCGTACAGGGTGGGCGGTGGCGCCCCGGCGGGCCGACCGGACAGGTAGCGCGAGTAGTTCTCGATGCCGTTGCAGTAGCCCAGCTCCAGGATCATCTCCAGGTCGAAGCGGGTACGCTGCTCCAGCCGCTGCGCCTCTACCAGCTTGTTGCCCTGGTGCAGGTACGCCAGGCGATCTTTCAACTCTTCCTTGATACCCTCCATGGCATCGAGCAAGGTCTCGCGCGGGGTCACGTAGTGGCTCTTGGGGTAGAAGGTGAAACGCGGCAGCTTGCGGAATACTTCGCCGGTGAGCGGGTCGAAGGCGGCGATGTTTTCCACCTCGTCATCGAACAGCTCGATGCGGATGGCCTCGAGGTCGGATTCGGCCGGGAAGATGTCGATCACATCACCGCGCACACGGAAGGTGGCCCGGGCAAAATCCATTTCGTTGCGGGTGTACTGCAGGTCGGCCAGGCGGCGCAGCAGCGCGCGCTGGTCAAGCTTGTCGCCGCGGTCCACGTGCAGGACCATTTTCAGGTAGGTCTCGGGGCTGCCCAGGCCGTAGATGCACGAGACCGTGGTCACGATGATCGCGTCGCGTCGCTCCAGCAACGCCTTGGTTGCCGACAGGCGCATCTGCTCGATGTGGTCGTTGATCGAGGCGTCCTTCTCGATGAAGGTATCCGACGACGGTACATAGGCCTCAGGCTGGTAGTAGTCGTAGTAGGAAACGAAGTACTCCACCGCGTTGTTGGGGAAAAACGCCTTGAATTCGCCGTACAGCTGCGCGGCCAGGGTCTTGTTCGGCGCCAGCACCAGCGTCGGCCGCTGCACCTGCTGGATGACGTTGGCGATACTGAAGGTCTTGCCCGAGCCGGTCACCCCGAGCAGCGTCTGGTGCGACAGGCCCGCCTCGATACCTTCGACCAACTGGCGGATGGCCTCGGGCTGGTCGCCGGCCGGCTGAAAACGGGTGACGAGCTGGAACTCGGACATGACGGACCTCGCGGTGTTGCAGCAACTGTAAATTTAGCCAGTAGTCTATACCCAAATGCGCCCCTAGGGTGGCGCTTTCAAGGCGCAGCTGTGAACGCTTGCTACGGTGGACACGGCAATTGGACCAATGGTCGAAAAATATTTGCGCAAAACGTCTGAAAAGGTGCGCCAGAGTGTCGCGGTGACCGGTCGGTATCACTATACTGACTCCCCGTTTGTGCACCGCTTCAGTGCATTCGGCTGGAGCGTGTACGTCCTATCACACTCCTATTCAGAGCCAAGGTAACAATGAGCCTGTTTTCCGCTGTCGAGCTGGCACCCCGCGACCCTATCCTGGGCCTCAACGAAGCATTCAACGCCGACCCACGTACCGACAAGGTCAACCTGGGCGTAGGCGTGTACTGCAATGAGGAGGGCCGCATTCCGCTGCTGCGCGCCGTGATCGAAGCCGAAACCCAGCGTGCCGCCCAGCACGCCTCGCGCGGCTACCTGCCGATCGACGGCATCGCCACCTACGACCAGGCCGTGCAAAAACTCATCTTCGGCGCCGAGTCACCACTGCTGGCCGCTGGCCGCGTGGTCACCGTGCAGGCCGTTGGCGGCACCGGTGCGCTGAAGATCGGCGCCGACTTCCTCAAGCGCCTCTCGCCAAACGCTGTGGTAGCTATCAGCGACCCGAGCTGGGAAAACCACCGCGCACTGTTCGAGACCGCCGGCTTCCCGGTACAGAACTACCGCTACTACGACGCACCGAGCAACGACGTCAACCGCGCCGGCATGCTCGAAGACCTGAACAGCCTGCCGGCCGGTTCTATCGTCGTGCTGCATGCCTGCTGCCACAACCCGACTGGCGTCGACCTGGGCCTGGA
>NZ_JABMCW010000179.1:0-11299 GCF_013179705.1 Pseudomonas sp. CM25
CGCGTGGCAGCGCTCGCGCAGTTGTGCCTGGGCTGCGGCCCATTGCCCGCAGAAGGCCTGCGGATCACTGTCAAAAGCCAACCGACGACGAATGATCTGTTGCCGCGCCTCGGGCTCGGGTAAGCCCTCCAGCGCCACGTTCAGGCCAAAACGGTCGAGCAGCTGCGGGCGCAGCTCGCCCTCCTCCGGGTTCATGGTGCCGATCAGCACGAAGCGGGCGCTGTGCCGGTGCGAGATGCCGTCGCGCTCGATGCGGTTGGTGCCGCTGGCGGCCACGTCAAGCAACAGGTCGACCAAGGTGTCGGGCAGCAGGTTGACCTCATCGACATACAGCACGCCGCCGTCGGCATGGGCCAGCACGCCCGGCGAAAACTGCGCCTTGCCCTGCCCCAGCGCAGCATCCAGGTCGAGGGTGCCGACCAGGCGTTCCTCGCTGGCGCCCAGCGGCAACGTGACGAACGGGCCTTCGCCGAGCAGGTCGGCGAGGCCACGGGCCAGGGTGCTCTTGGCCATGCCGCGCGGCCCTTCGATCAGCACGCCGCCAATCTTGGGGTCGATGGCGGTCAGGCACAGCGCCAGCTTCAGGTCGTCCGCACCGACCACGGCGGCCAGCGGAAATTGTACGGGTTCACTCATTTCAAGCCTGTTCCTCGCCGTCGAGCAGTTGCTCCTCAAGGGCTTCGCGGTAATCGCCCGGCGCCTGCCACAGGCCACGCTGCTGGGCCTCCAGCAGGCGCTCGGTCAGGTCGCGCAGGGCCTCGGGGTTGTGCTCGCGCATGAAATCGCGGGTCGCCGGGTCGAGCACATAGGCATCGGCCAGCCCCTGGTAATGATGGTCGTCGATCAGGTGCGTGGTGGCGTCGAAGGCGAACAGGTTGTCGACCGTCGCGGCCATCTCGAAGGCACCTTTGTAGCCGTGGCGCTTGACCCCGTCGATCCATTTGGGGTTCAGCGCCCGGGCGCGGATCACCCGGTTCAGTTCCTCCTTGAGGGTGCGGATGCGTGGCCGGTCGGCCTGGCTGTGGTCGCCGTGATAACCGGCCACGGCGCTACCGGACAAGGTCTCCGACGCCGCCAGCATGCCGCCCTGGAACTGGTAGTAATCGTTGGAATCGAGCAAGTCATGCTCGTGGTTGTCCTGGTTCTGCAGCACCGCCTGTACCTTGGCCAGGCGCTGGGCGAACTGGGCGCGAGCCGGGGTGCCTTCGTCGCTGGCGCCGTAGGCATAGCCACCATGATTGAGGTAGACCTCCGCCAAATCATCGCGGCTGTGCCACAGCCGCCCGTCGATGGCGTTCTGCACCCCGGCGCCATAGGCACCGGGTTTGGCACCGAATACCCGCCAGCCGGCCTGGCGCGCAGCCTGCTCTGCGTCCACACCCTGCGCCTGCAAGGTCGCGCGCTCGCTGCGCACGCGCGCTGCCAAAGGGTTGAGGTCGTCGGGTTCGTCCAGAGCAGCCACTGCCTGCACCGCTGCATCGAACAGGCGGATAAGGTTGCCGAAGGCATCGCGGAAGAACCCGGACACGCGCAAGGTCACGTCTACCCGTGGGCGATCGAGCAGGCTCAGCGGCAGGATCTCGAAATCGTCGACGCGCTGGCTGCCGGTGGCCCATACCGGCCGCACGCCCATCAGCGCCATGGCCTGGGCAATGTCATCGCCGCCGGTGCGCATGGTCGCCGTGCCCCATACCGACAGGCCGAGCTGGCGCAGGTGATCACCGTGGTCCTGCAAGTGCCGTTCGAGGATCAGGTTGGCGGAGGCAAAACCCAGGCGCCAGGCGGTAGTGGTGGGCAGGTTGCGCACATCCACGGTATAGAAGTTGCGGCCGGTGGGCAGCACGTCCAGGCGGCCCCGGCTGGGCGCGCCGCTGGGGCCGGCGGGCACGAAGCGCCCGGCCAGCGCCGCCAGCAGGCCGTTCATTTCGGCAGCACCACAGGCATCCAGGCCGGGCGCCACCGCTTCGCGCAGGGCCTGCAGCACCTCGTGAACCGGCTGCCAGTCGCTCAAGTCAGGCAACTGTGCGGTGCCGCCCAGCACCTGCTCGATCACCTGCAGCGCCAACAGTTCGAGGCGCTCACGGGTGTCGCCACAGGTGCGCCAGGGTTCGCTGCTGATGGCTTGCAACTGCCCGGGCCGCACACCCTGCCATGGCTGGCCAAGGTCGCAATCGAGCGGGTCGAAGCCCGGCACCAGCGCCTTGGCCAAGGACCGCAGCAAGCTGGCATTGCCGCCGCGGCCGTCGCCACGCTCGACCCGCAACAGCGCCAGCAGGGTATCCAGGCGCAAGCGGCCTTGCGGCGACTGGCCGAACACATGCAGGCCATCGCGAATCTGCGATTCCTTCAGGTCGCACAGGTAGGTATCCAGGCGCGGCAGCCATACGGCGGCATCGTCCAGTTGCCCTTCCAGCTGCAACTCGCGGTCGATATGGGTGGCCTTGACCAGTTCGAGGATATCGCGCTGCAGCTCGCGGGCACGCCGTGGGTCGAGCAGCTGCGCTTCGTAGAACTCGTCGGCCAGCTGTTCCAGGTGGCGCAACGGGCCATAGGTTTCGGCGCGGGTCAGCGGCGGCATCAGGTGATCGATGATCACCGCCTGGGTGCGCCGCTTGGCCTGGGCACCCTCGCCCGGGTCGTTGACGATGAACGGGTAGATGTTCGGCAGCGGGCCGAGCAAGGCATCCGGCCAGCACTCAGCCGACAGCCCGACGCCCTTGCCGGGCAGCCATTCCAGGTTGCCGTGCTTGCCGACGTGGATCACTGCATCGGCGGCAAAGGCATGGCGCAGCCAGAAGTGAAACGCCAGGTAGCCGTGCGGTGGTACCAGATCGGGGTCGTGATAGACCGCGCTCGGATCTACCTGGTAGCCCCGGGCCGGCTGGATGCCGACGAAGGTCAGGCCATAGCGCAGGCCCGCCACCATCAGCCGGCCACTGCGGTACATCGGGTCCTGCTCGGGTGGCCCCCAGCGTTCCAGCACCGCCTGGCGATTGGCCTCGGGCAAGCGCGCGAACGCGGCCTGGTAGTCGCCCAGGCTCAGGCTCTGGGCGCAGGGGCGCTGGTCGAGGTGGTCGAGGTCGTTGGTCACGCCGCCGAGCAACTGGTGGATCAACTGCGTGCCGCTGCCCGGTAGCTCGGCCAGCGGGTAGCCTTCGGCCTGCAGCGCCCTGAGAATGTTCAGCGCGGCGGCCGGTGTGTCCAGGCCGACGCCATTGCCGATACGCCCATCACGGGTCGGGTAGTTGGCCAGCACCAGTGCCACCCGCTTCTGCCCATTGGGCAGGCGGGCCAGCTCGACCCAGCGACGCGCCAGCTCGGCGACAAAGTCCATGCGCTCGGGGTGAGCGCGGTAGCACACCACGTCAGACTGGCTGCGCTCGCTGCGCCAGGCCATGTCCTTGAAACTGACCGGCCGGGTGATGATGCGCCCGTCCAGCTCTGGCAGGGCGATGTGCATGGCCAGGTCGCGCGCGCCAAGGCCTTGCTCGCTGGCTTCCCAGCCGGGCTGGTTGTCCTGCGCGCAGATCGCCTGCAGCACCGGGATGTCACGACGGAACGGGCGCAGGTTGGGCTGTTCGGGGCTGGACAGGGCGAAGCCGGTGGTATTGACCAGTACTTCGGCACCCACTTCGTCCAGCCAGGCTTCGACCTGCTCCAGGCACGCGCTTTCCTTCAGGCTGGCCACCGCGATCGGCAACGGGTTCAGCCCGGCAGCCTGCAGGCGCTGGCAGAACTCGTCGATGAACGCGGTGTTGGCCGCCTGCAGGTGCGAGCGGTAGAACAGCAGCGGCGCCACCGGGTGCTCAGGGCGCCAGTGCGGGTACCAGTCCTTCAGCACGGCGCTGCCCTTGGCCGGGTGATACACCGCCGTGCGTGGCAAGGGTTGCGGTTCGTCCCAGGCATAGTCGCGGCCCAGCCACTGGCTGGCCAGGCACTGGAACAGGTTGATGGCGTTGGCCTTGCCGCCCTGGCGCAGGTAGTGCCAGAGGCGCTCGGCCTGCTGGCTGCTGACGGTGCCAAGGCGGGTCAGCTCCGGGTCGGGGCGGTCGTCGCCTGGCACCAGGATCAGCTGTACGCCACGCGCGGCCAGCTCGACCAGCTGCTCGACGCCATAGCGCCAGTAGCCGACGCCGCCGTGCAGCGACACCAGGATGACCTTGGCATGGCGCAGCACCTGATCGACATACAGGTCGACCGAGGCGTGGTTCTGCACCTGCATCGGGTTGGCCAGGCGCAGGCTGGGGAAGTCTTCGGGCAATTGCTCGGCGGTATCGGCGAGCAATGCCAGGTGCGAATCGCCGCTGCAGAGAATCACCAGCTCGGCGGGTGTCTGGCCGAGGTCGGCAATGCTGTCATCCGGTACGAAGCCACCGGGCTGGGTCCGCAGCAGGTGCATGGGGTCAGGCGCCCAGGGCTTTGCGCAGGCGTGCTTCCAGCTGGGCCGCATCCAGGTCCTGGCCGATCAGCACCAGGCGGGTGATGCGCGGCTCGTCGGCGCGCCATGCGCGGTCGAAGTGCTTGTCGAAGCGGGTCCCCACGCCCTGCACCAGCAGGCGCATCGGCTTGCCCGGGATGGCCGCAAACCCTTTGGCGCGCAGCACGCCAAACTCCACCACCAGCTGGGTCAGGGCATCAAGCAGCAGGCTTTCGTCGGCTTCGGGCAGGTCGATGGAGATGGAGTCGAAGGCGTCGTGGTCATGATCGTCATGGTCGTCGCCATCGTGGTGCGAGTCGTGGTGGGTACGGCGGCCATCGATGTGCGCCTCGGACTCGGCACCCACGCCCAGCAGCACGTCAATTGGCAACTTGCCGCTGCTGGCCTCGATCACCTTGACCGCTGGCGGCAGTTCTTCGGCCACTTCGGCACGCACTTTGGCCAAGCCCTCGGCATCGATCAGGTCGGCCTTGTTCAGCACCACCAGGTCGGCGCTGGCCAGCTGGTCGGCGAACAGTTCGTGCAGCGGCGATTCATGGTCCAGGTTAGGGTCGAGCTTGCGCTGGGCATCGACCTGGTCCGGGTAGGCGGCGAAGGTGCCGGCGGCTACCGCCGGGCTGTCGACCACGGTGATCACCGCGTCGACCGTGCAAGCGTTGCGGATTTCCGGCCACTGGAAGGCCTGTACCAGCGGCTTGGGCAGGGCCAGGCCACTGGTTTCGATGAGGATGTGGTCGAGGTCGCCACGGCGCGCCACCAGCTCGCGCATCACCGGGAAGAATTCTTCCTGCACGGTGCAGCACAGGCAGCCGTTGGCCAGCTCGTAGACGCGGCCGCTGGCTTCTTCCTCGGTGCAGCCGATGCTGCACTGCTTGAGGATTTCGCCGTCGATGCCCAGCTCGCCGAACTCGTTGACGATGACCGCGATACGGCGGCCCTGGGCGTTGTCGAGCATGTGCCGCAGCAAGGTGGTCTTGCCCGAACCGAGGAAGCCGGTAACGATGGTGACGGGGAGCTTGGCCAGTGTTTTCATGTCGCAGTGCCCTTGGCAGAATGGCGCGGGCATGCAGGACGACAGCCGCAGGCCAGGCCGGCCGGGCTTGTTCGCCACCGGATCACCCCGCCCGGTTGAAAGTCGAAAACGTTGCGAGGCAGGTCTCCTGGCTGGCACCGTTCCAGTTGCCGGCTGAAGCCAGGCTGGCGGGATGACGCCTTCCCGCGCGTTGGCGCAGTGGCTGTGTCGATCCGTTGTCGGTGCTTACAGTTGCGGGGGCAGCCGCGGCTTGTACCGCGTTCCCGTCTTAGCTTCGGCCTGGCCGAAGAACCTCGAACTGGCAAGGCTACGCAGTGGCTGGCGGGTGGTCAACCACAGGTTGCGCAACTGCGCTAGAGTAGCGTCTTTGCCCACGGTCAAGGACGCCCCATGCCCCTCGCTCCCGCCATCCCGGTGCTGCGTATCTTCTCGGTCGAAAAGGCCAGGGAGTTCTACCTCGAATTTCTCGGTTTCACGCTGGACTGGGAACACCGCTTCAGCCCGGACCTGCCGCTGTACATGCAGGTTCATCGTGACAGCCTGATCCTGCACCTTTCCGAACACCATGGTGACGCGTGCCCCGGCTCGACGGTGTTCGCCCGCATCGACGACCTGCGCGCGCTGGAGCATGAACTGCAAGCGAAACAGTACGGCTACGCGCGGCCCGAAGCCGAGCGCCTGGACTGGGGCTTGCAGATGCAGGTGTGGGACCCGTTCGGTAACCGGCTGCGGTTCTGTCAGCAGATCGACGACGAGGCAAACCTGTGAAGGCATCTGGCAAGCGTGAAATGGCCAGGCTGGAGCGTGAACTGGTGATATGCCTGACCGATGCCTGCGAAACGGCCAAGGCAGAAATCATCGGCTTCAGCTGGCTGACCCACCGGCTCGATCCTGAGGATTTTCCGGCCAGCTTGCGCATAACCTGGGTGTTCGAGCAAGAAGCCGACAAGGCTGCAGCCATGGCGGGCGACGCCAAGACGCGCATGCTGGTGCTGACTGCACAAGCGTTGGAGGCGGCGGGCATAGCACTGGATCATCCGGCATGGCATGTGCGGTTCGACAGTGAAGAGGCTTGTGCGCAGGGGCATGGCGGTGATTGGGGGAAGCGCTTGGGGCGGTAGACCGTTGAAGATTGGCGAAAGTTTTGCGGCGCCTGTGAAACCGAGCGCCGCCCGCGCGGCGCTCGATTTCACAGGCGCTAAAAATCTTGCGGTGAACACCTCGCAACCTCAATTCGTGACTGGCCGTTCCCGATCTGCTGCGGATGTATTATGGTGGCATGGTGCGCATATAACAGCAGCCCGAGCGATCGGGCACTTGCAAGACAATGAGGGTGTCATGAGCAACGAAAGCATTAATTGGGACAAGCTGGGTTTCGACTACATCAAGACCGACAAACGCTACCTGTCCGTATGGCGCAATGGCGAGTGGGACAAGGGCACCCTGACCGAAGACAACGTACTGCACATCAGTGAAGGCTCCACGGCGCTGCACTATGGCCAGCAGTGCTTCGAGGGCCTCAAGGCCTACCGTTGCAAGGACGGCTCGATCAACCTGTTCCGCCCGGACCAGAACGCCGCCCGCATGCAGCGCAGCTGCGCCCGCCTGCTGATGCCGCACGTGCCTACCGATGTGTTCATCGAAGCGTGCAAGCAGGTGGTCAAGGCCAACGAAAAGTTCGTGCCACCGCACGGCAAAGGCGCCCTGTACCTGCGCCCGTTCGTGATCGGCACTGGTGACAACATTGGCGTGCGCACCGCCCCCGAGTTCATCTTCTCGGTATTCGCCATCCCGGTTGGCTCGTACTTCAAGGGCGGCATGAAGCCGCACAACTTCCAGATCTCCAGCTTCGACCGTGCTGCCCCGCAAGGCACCGGCGCAGCCAAGGTCGGCGGTAACTACGCGGCCAGCCTGCAGCCAGGCGCGGAGGCCAAGAAGGCCAACTTCGCCGACGCCATTTACCTCGACCCGCTGACTCACACCAAGATTGAGGAAGTCGGTTCGGCCAACTTCTTCGGTATCACCGCCAACAACGAGTTCGTCACGCCGAAATCTGCCTCGGTGTTGCCAGGCATCACCCGCCTGTCGCTGATGGAACTGGCGCAATCGCGCCTGGGCCTGAAAGTGATCGAAGGCGATGTCGAAATCAGCAACCTGGACCGCTTCATCGAAGCCGGTGCCTGCGGTACCGCTGCGGTGATCACCCCGATCGGCGGCATCGAGTACAATGGCAAGCTGCACGTGTTCCACGACCTGGAAAAGGTCGGCCCGGTTACCCAGAAGCTCTACGACGAGCTGACCGGCATCCAGAGCGGTGATGTCGAAGCACCGGCAGGCTGGATCGTCAAAGTCGCCTGAGTCGTTTCAGCGGTTTGAAAACGGGGCATGCCAGCAATGGCATGCCCCGTTTTTATTGGTGTGGGAGTTGGGCACACGCCTTAGGCCAGGCGACGCTGCATCAGCAGGTGCCGGACTTTGTCGAACGCCCAGTTGTACAGCACGGTGTAGGGCAGGATGATCACGAAGAAGCCCAGCTCCACCATGAACGCCTGCAAAAGCGAAATATCCAGCATCCACGCGGCCACCGGCAGGCACCAGACTACCAGGCCGGCCTCGAAGCCCAGGCCGTGCGCGAAACGCGCGCGGGCCTGCCAGTGGATCCGCTCGGTCTGTACATAACGATCGATCAGCGCGTTGTAGACCATATTCCACAGCATGGCGATCACCGACAGGGTCACCGCCAGCGCGCCGGCTGTCGCCAGCGATTTGCCCATGATCCAGGACAACAGCGGCGCACACAGCAGCACTGCGAACACTTCATAACCGACGGCGTGAACCAGGCGTTCGGTGAAAGAGACGTTTTTCATTGCAAATTCCATCCAGTGCGTGAGTCGTGCTTCCTATTTTCTTTGATAGAACAGATACTCGCGATATAGCTACCATCGGTTTTATCAATACATGCGCTACTCACCCGAAGCCTTGGTTGCGTTTGTCGAAGCCGCATCGCTGGGGTCTTTTTCCGCCGCTGCGCGCAAGCTGCGCAAAAGCCAGTCCACTATCAGCATCGCGATCGCCAACTTTGAGGCCGATGTTGGTTGCCCGCTGTTTGACCGCACTGGCCGCCATCCCACGCTGAACGAGGCTGGCCGGCAGGTACTGAGGCGTGTCGAGGCGATTCTCGATGCCAGCGCCCAGCTCGATGCACTGGCGGTGCGGCTGGCAGAACATGTCGAGGCGCTGGTGTCGGTGGTGATGTCGGACAGCTACAGCGTTACCTTCCAGGGTGCGGTAATGGCCCGGTTTGCTGAGCACTACCCGCACACCGAGCTGCGCTGCGGGCCGTCGGAGGATGCCGATGTAATCGAAATGATCCAGCTGGGCATGGCGCAGATCGGCATTCTTGCCACACAGCCCAATTACCCTGCCGACGTTGCCGTGGCGCGTTTGCCCGAGCAGGCGGAATTCGCCGTGTACGTGGCCAGCGGGCACCCGCTGGCGGGCATTGCGCAGGTGCAAACGCAGCACCTCGAAAACGCACGCCAGTTATATATCAAGACCTACGCGCCAAGCCTGCATCAGGGCCGTGGCCAGGCTTGGTCGGCACCGGATTACCTCACCCTGCTCGAGTTCGCCGTGCGCGGGTTTGGCTGGGCCGAACTGCCCAAGGCGCTGGTGGCGCGGTTTGGCAGTGGGCTGGTGGAGTTGCAGGTGGCCGGCTATCCACGGCGGGTTGATATGGATGTGGCCTGGTCGAGCCGCCGGGCACTGGGCCCGGCCGGGCAGTGCTGGTGCGTCAGATGTTGAATCGGTAGCCGGATAACGCCTTCCTCAAGTGTGCGCCCAGGCACAACAACCAGTACACCCAGCGACAAGCCTTCCCCCCACCCTGCCCCGTAGCCTGTCACCACGCGCCGCCCACCGCGGCACGCAGCCAAACTACAAGAACAAACGTTGGTGACCTATGCAGACAGTAGATCCGATCACCCTGGCGGTTGTACGCGGAGCGCTGGAAACAGCGCAACGCGAGATGACCCTGACCCTGGAAAAGACCGGCCGCTCCAGTGTGTTCAACCTGGCCCACGACTATTCCAACTCGCTGTTCGACCACCTGCCGGAAATGATCCTGCAAGGCCAGGACATCCCGATCCACCTAGGCTCGCTGATACCGGCAATGAAGTGCGTGGCCGAGTTCTTCGCTGACGACATCGCCGAAGGCGACGTGATCTACCACAACGACCCGGCCTACAAGGGCAGCCATATTCTCGACTGCTGCATGTACAAGCCGGTGTATTACCAGGGTGAACTGGTCTTCTGGACCGTGTGCAAGGGCCACCTGACCGATATCGGCGGCCCGGTGCCGGCTGGCTACAACCCCGATGCCAAGGAAATTTACGCCGAAGGCCTGCGCATTCCCCCGGTCAAGCTGTGGGAAAAGGGCAAGCGCCGCGAAGACGTGATCAACTTCATGCTCACCAACATGCGCGCCCGCCCCTATCAGGAAGGCGACCTCAACGCCCAGTACGGGGCCTGCAAGGTCGGCGAGCGACACCTTCTGGAGCTGCTCGACAAATATGGCGTGGCGCAAGTACGTGCCTGTATTGCCGAGCTGAAGAACATGGCCGACCGGCACATGCGTGCGTTGCTGCGCGACGTGCCGGACGGCGACTACAGCGGCACCGCAGTACTGGAAGATTCCGGCCACGGCCTGGGTCAACTGGCCATTACTGCCCATGTGCAGATTCGCGGCGACCAGGCCCACGTGCGCATCGAAAGCCCGCCGCAGGTGCCCTACTTTATCAACTCCTACGAAGGCAACTCGGTGTCTGGCGTGTACCTGGGGTTGATGATGTTCGCCCAGGTGGCGCCGCCCTACAACGAGGGCCTGTACCGCTGTGTCACGGTCGATGTCGGGCCCAGGGGTACGCTGTGCAACGCCGAGGAACCGGCGCCCCACGTCAACTGCACCACCACGCCGATGGAAACCCTGGCCGATGCCGTGCGCACGGCACTGGAGCAAGCCTCACCACAGCGGGTGACCGCCTCCTGGGGGCATACCAGTGGCATCAATATCGCCGGCCGCGACCTGCGCAACGGCAACAGTGAGTACGTGACCATGGTGCTGGCCTCGATCATCTCCGGCGCCGGTGCCAACCAGGTGATGGACGGCTGGCACGCCTGCGGTCCGCTGTGCTGCTTCGGGGCGCTGATGAGCGGTGACATCGAACTGCTGGAACATGCCTACCCGGTGCTGATCCACCGTTACAGCCTGATGGCCGACAGCGGCGGTGCCGGCAGATTCCGCGGTGGCTCGGGCACCCGCCTGGAAATCGAACCGCTGGACCACGCAATGACCGTGGTCGGTTTTGGCGAGGGCCGTCAACTGCCCACCGCCGGTGCCGCCGGCGCACGCAATACCCTGCTGGAGCCCAAGCTGGGCCGGCTGATTCACCGCCACGCCGACGGCAGCGAGGACCACTACACGCAAAACCCGATGCTGACCCTGCAGCCCGGCGAACGCATCATCAACATCAACCCCGGTGGTGGTGGCTACGGCGACCCCCTGCAGCGCCCCATTGCCTCGGTGTTGCAGGATGTACGCAACGGCCTGGTTTCGCCCCAAGGCGCGGCCTTGGAGTACGGCGTGGTCCTCGATGCCGATGGCCAGCTGGATGAAACCGCCACCCGCCTCGCCCGCGCCCCGCACTGACCGGAGAATCATCATGCGTAACCAATATCGCCTGGGCATCGACGCCGGCGGCACCTTCACCGATTTCATCCTGGCCGACCGCGCCGGCGGTGTACAGCTGTTCAAGGCGCCATCCACACCG
>NZ_JABMCW010000018.1:0-35788 GCF_013179705.1 Pseudomonas sp. CM25
CGACCTGATCCGCACCGGCGAAGTGCTGGGCGATCTGGACGAAGTCTTCAAGTACTACCGCAAGGGTATCTCCAAGGGCCTGCTGAAGATCCTGTCGAAGATGGGCATCTCCACCATCGCCTCGTACCGTGGTGCGCAGCTGTTCGAAGCCATTGGCCTGGCCGAAGAAGTGGTTGGCCTGAGCTTCAAGGGTGTATCCAGCCGCATCAAGGGTGCACGCTTTGAAGACCTGGAAAGCGACCAGAAGCTGCTGGCTGCCGAAGCCTGGAGCGCGCGCAAGCCGATCCAGCAAGGTGGCCTGCTGAAGTTTGTTCACGGTGGCGAGTACCACGCCTACAACCCGGACGTGGTGAATACCCTGCAAGCCGCCGTGCAACAGGGCGACTACGCCAAGTTCAAGGAATACACCACGCTGGTCGACCAGCGCCCGGTGTCGATGATCCGCGACCTGCTGAAGGTGAAAGTTGCCGACCAGCCGCTGCCGCTGGAGCAGATCGAGCCGCTGGACGCCATCCTCAAGCGCTTCGACTCCGCCGGTATCTCGCTGGGTGCACTGTCGCCAGAAGCCCACGAAGCCCTGGCCGAGGCGATGAACCGCCTGGGCGCGCGCTCCAACTCCGGCGAGGGCGGTGAAGACCCGTCGCGCTACGGCACCATTCGCAGCTCGAAGATCAAGCAGGTGGCCACCGGCCGCTTTGGCGTGACCCCGGAATACCTGGTCAACGCCGAGGTGCTGCAGATCAAGGTTGCCCAAGGCGCCAAGCCCGGTGAGGGCGGCCAGCTGCCAGGCGGCAAGGTCAACGGCCTGATCGCCAAGCTGCGCTATGCGGTACCGGGCGTGACCCTGATTTCGCCACCGCCGCACCACGACATCTACTCGATCGAAGACCTGGCCCAGCTGATCTACGACCTCAAGCAGGTCAACCCGCAGGCCCTGGTTTCGGTCAAGCTGGTGGCAGAAGCCGGCGTCGGCACCATCGCCGCTGGCGTCGCCAAGGCCTATGCCGACCTGATCACCATTTCCGGTTACGATGGTGGTACCGGCGCGTCGCCGCTGACCTCGATCAAGTACGCCGGCGCCCCGTGGGAGCTGGGCCTGGCTGAAACCCACCAGACCCTGCGTGGCAACGACCTGCGCGGCAAGGTACGGGTACAGACCGACGGCGGCCTGAAAACCGGCCTGGACGTGATCAAGGCAGCCATCCTCGGCGCCGAAAGCTTTGGCTTTGGCACCGCGCCGATGATCGCCCTGGGCTGCAAGTACCTGCGCATCTGCCACCTGAACAACTGCGCCACCGGTGTAGCCACGCAGAACGACAAACTGCGCAAGGACCACTACATCGGCACCGTCGACATGGTGATCAACTTCTTCACCTTCGTCGCCGAAGAAACCCGTGAGTGGCTGGCCAAGCTGGGCGTACGCAGCCTTGGCGAGCTGATCGGCCGTACCGACCTGCTCGACGTGCTGCCAGGCGACACCGAGCGCCAGCAATACCTGGACCTGACCCCGCTGCTGGGCAGCTCGCACATTCCGGCGGACAAGCCGCAGTTCTGCGAAGTCGACAGGAACCCGCCTTTCGACAAGGGTGAACTGGCCGAGAAAATGGTGGAAATGGCCATGCCGGCCATTCGCGACCAGGCCGGTGGCGAGTTCAGCCTCGATATCTGCAACTGCGACCGCTCCATTGGCGCCCGTATCTCTGGTGAAATCGCCAAGCTGTACGGCAACCAGGGCATGGCCGCCAACCCGATCACCTTCCGCTTCAAAGGCACTGCAGGGCAGAGCTTCGGCGTGTGGAACGCCGGTGGCCTTAACCTGCTGCTGGAAGGCGACGCCAATGACTACGTTGGCAAAGGCATGACCGGTGGCAAGCTCACCATCGTGCCGCCAGCCGGTAGCCCGTTCGCAACCCAGCACAGCGCCATCGTCGGCAACACCTGCCTGTACGGTGCCACTGGCGGCAAGCTGTTCGCCGCCGGTACTGCGGGCGAGCGTTTTGCTGTGCGTAACTCCGGCGCCCACGCTGTTGTCGAGGGTACTGGCGATCACTGCTGTGAATACATGACCGGCGGCTTTGTCTGCGTCCTGGGCAAGACCGGTTACAACTTCGGTTCTGGCATGACTGGCGGCTTCGCCTACGTGCTCGACATGGACAACAGCTTCGTCGACAAGCTCAACCACGAGCTGGTGGAAATCCAGCGTATCAGTGGTGAAGCGATGGAAGCCTACCGTAGCCACCTGGCGCGGGTCCTTGGCGAGTATGTGGAAGAAACCGGCAGCGAGTGGGGGCGCGAGCTCTCGGAGAACCTGGACGACTACGTGCGGCGCTTCTGGCTGGTCAAGCCGAAGGCGGCCAACCTGAAGCAACTGCTGTCCAGCACCCGTGCCAACCCGCAGTAACAACAGCTGCAAGTGGCAAGCCCCGAACTGCACGTAGAAGCGCTCGAGGTTTGCCCGGCTTAAGTGATCGTCTTGCGGCTTGCAGCTTGTAGCTTGCAGCTGCTGTAAAGAGGTTTTGAAAAATGGCTGAACGTCTGAACAACGACTTCCAGTTCATCGAAGTGGGCCGCAAGGACCCGAAGAAAAAGCTGCTGCGCCAGCGCAAGAAGGAGTTCGTGGAAATCTACGAACCCTTCAAACCGGCGCAATCCGTGGAGCAGGCGCACCGCTGCCTGGGCTGCGGTAACCCTTACTGCGAGTGGAAGTGCCCGGTGCACAACTTCATCCCCAACTGGTTGAAGCTGGTTTCCGAAGGCAACATCCTGGCCGCGGCTGAGCTGTCGCACCAGACCAACACCCTGCCGGAAGTGTGCGGCCGGGTATGCCCGCAGGACCGGTTGTGCGAGGGTGCCTGCACCCTGAACGACGGCTTCGGCGCGGTGACCATCGGCTCGGTGGAGAAGTACATCACCGACACCGCCTTCGCCATGGGCTGGCGCCCGGACATGTCCAAGGTCAAGCCCACCGGCAAGCGCGTCGCCATCATCGGCGCAGGCCCGGCTGGGCTGGGTTGCGCCGACGTGCTGGTGCGTGCCGGGGTGACTCCGGTGGTGTTCGACAAGAACCCGGAAATCGGTGGCCTGCTGACCTTCGGCATCCCCGAGTTCAAGCTGGAAAAGACCGTGCTCAGCAACCGCCGCGAGGTGTTCACCGGCATGGGCATCGAGTTCCGCCTGAACGTCGAGGTGGGCAAGGACGTCAGCATGGAACAACTGCTGGCCGAATACGACGCGGTGTTTATGGGCATGGGTACTTACACCTACATGAAGGGCGGCTTCCCGGGCGAGGACCTGCCAGGCGTGCATGACGCGCTGGACTTCCTGATCGCCAACGTCAACCGCAACCTGGGCTTCGAGAAGTCGCCGGAAGACTTCGTCGACATGCAGGGCAAGAAGGTCGTGGTACTGGGCGGTGGCGACACTGCGATGGACTGCAACCGCACTTCGATTCGCCAGGGCGCGCAAGCGGTAACCTGTGCCTATCGCCGTGACGAGGCCAACATGCCAGGCTCGCGCAAAGAGGTGAAGAACGCCAAGGAAGAGGGCGTGAAGTTTCTTTACAACCGCCAGCCCATCGCCATTGTCGGCGAGGACAAGGTTGAAGGCGTGAAAGTGGTCGAGACCCGTCTGGGTGAGCCGGATGCCCGTGGCCGCCGCAGCCCCGAGCCGATCCCGGGTTCCGAGGAAATCCTGCCGGCCGATGCCGTGGTGATCGCCTTCGGCTTCCGCCCGAGCCCGGCACCGTGGTTCGAGCAGCATGGTATCCAGATGGACAGCCAGGGCCGAGTGGTGGCGCCGGAGCAGGGCAAGTTCAAGCACCAGACCAGCAACCCGAAAGTGTTTGCCGGTGGCGACATGGTGCGCGGTTCGGACCTGGTTGTGACGGCGATCTTCGAAGGGCGTACCGCTGCCGAAGGGATCCTGGACTACCTCGAAGTCTGATGCTGCCTGCACTGGCCTCATCGCCGGCAAGCCAGCTCCCACAAGAGCTGCGGCTACCCTGTGGGAGCTGGCTTGCCGGCGATAGGGCCATCGGTATCGTGCATCATTAAGTTTTTGTATACAAAATCTATTGATCCACGACATACCTATAAAGAAAAGGCACGGCAAACAGCCGTGCCTTTTCTTTGTGCGTCTGAGAAAATGCCCGCACTATTTTTCCGGATGCCGACATGACTGCCCTGAAGAACGATCGTTTCCTGCGTGCACTGCTCAAGCAACCCGTAGACGTCACCCCTGTGTGGATGATGCGCCAGGCCGGCCGCTACCTGCCGGAGTACCGCGCCAGCCGCGCCAAGGCCGGCGACTTCATGAGCCTGTGCATGAACCCGCAATTCGCCTGCGAGGTGACCATGCAGCCGCTGGACCGCTACCCGCTGGACGCGGCGATCCTGTTCTCGGACATCCTCACCATCCCTGACGCCATGGGCCTGGGCCTGTACTTCGAAACCGGCGAAGGCCCGCGTTTCAGGAAGGTCATCAGCACCCCGGCCGATATCGAAGCGCTGCAGGTCCCCGACCCGCAGAAAGACCTTGGCTACGTCATGGACGCGGTCAGCACCATCCGCCGCGAGCTCAATGGCCGCGTGCCGCTGATCGGTTTCTCCGGCAGCCCGTGGACCCTGGCCACCTACATGGTCGAAGGCGGCTCGTCGAAGGACTTCCGCAAGACCAAGGCGATGGCGTACGACAACCCGCAGGCCCTGCACCTGTTGCTGGACAAGCTGGCCCAGTCGGTTACCAGCTACCTCAACGGCCAGATCCTGGCCGGCGCCCAGGCCGTGCAGATCTTCGACACCTGGGGCGGCAACCTGTCGGCGGCGGCCTATCAGGAATTCTCGCTGGCCTACATGCGCAAGATCGTCAGCGGCCTGATCCGCGAGCACGAAGGGCGCAAGGTGCCGGTAATTCTGTTCACCAAGAATGGCGGCCTGTGGCTGGAAAGCATCGCCGACGCCGGTGCCGACGCGCTGGGCCTGGACTGGACCTGCGAAATCGGCGACGCCCGCCGCCGTGTGGGTGACAAAGTGGCACTGCAAGGCAACATGGACCCGACCGTGCTGTACGCCAAACCCGAGGCCATTCGCCAGGAAGTGGCGCGCATCCTGGCCAGCTATGGCCACGGCACCGGCCACGTGTTCAACCTGGGCCACGGCATCACCCCGGAAGTCGACCCGGAGCATGCCGGCGTGTTCATCAACGCCGTGCACGAGCTGTCGGCGCAGTACCATCAGTAAACTGATGGCTGAACACCGAAGCCCGGCCCTGTGCCGGGCTTTTTATTGCATTAAGTTTCAATTCAGCGATCGTCGTTAATCTGGGGCCATCGAAACCGAAACAGGACCCGATCCTCATGAAAGCTCGCTACCTTGCCTTGATCCTCGCCCCTCTGTTCAGCACTGCAGCATTGGCTGCGGCTTACACCGGCCCAGGTGCACAGTCGGTGACCACCGTTGCTGCCGCCAACGACGCCGCAGATGACACGCCGGTGGTGCTGCAGGGTTATGTGACCAAGAAGATCAACAACGATGACAAGTACGAGTTCAAGGACAACACCGGCGTCATCACCGTCGAAATCGACGATGAAGACCTTCCGGCTACTCCGTTCAACGACAAGACCAAGGTCAAGCTGACCGGTGAGGTGGAGAAGCACCTGATGAGCCGGGAAGTGGATGTGGATATCGTCGAGATCATCAACTGATCCGATGGCCCTATCGCCGGCAAGCCAGCTCCCACAACTACTTCACAGGCCATGAGCCTTGGGGCACCTGTGGGAGCTGGCTTGCCGGCGATGGGCTGCAAGGCAGCCCCATTCTCAGGCTGCTTTGGGCGGTAACTTGCTCAGGTGCAGCGCCACCAGCAACGCCACCGCCAGCAAGCTGCCAATGAACAACCCGATCCCGTTCCACCCCCACTGGTGCCAGAACACCCCGCCCGCCGTACCCGCCACACTCGACCCTGCGTAATAGCTGAACAGGTACAGCGACGAAGCCTGCCCCTTGGCCTTCAACGCTCGCCGCCCAATCCAGCTGCTGGCCACCGAATGCGCGCCAAAGAAGCCGAAGGTAAATACCAGCATGCCCACGATCACCATCGCCAGCGGGCTGGCCAGGGTCATCAGCAGGCCTGCGGCCATCACGACGATACTGGCCCAGAACACCTTGCGTCGGCCCAGTCTGTCAGCCAGCGCGCCGACTTGCGCCGAGCTGTAGATGCCCGACAAGTACACTATCGACAGCAAACCGACCAGCGCCTGGTTCATGTGGTAGGGCTCCGCCAGCAGGCGGTAGCCGATGTAGTTGAACAGGGTGACGAATGCGCCCATCAGCAGGAAGGCCTCAAGGAACAGCCAAGGCAGCCCGGCATCCTTGAAATGCACGACAAAACCGTCCAGCAGGCTGCGCGGGTGCAGTGCCTGTGGGCGGAAGTTGCGGGACTCTGGCAGCACCTTCCAGAACACCAGCGCCGCCATCAGGGCCAGGCCGCCGATGGTCAGCATCGCCGTGTGCCAGCTGACGAAGTCGATCAGCACGCCGGTGATAAGCCGCCCGCTCATGCCGCCGATGGCGTTGCCGCCGATGTACAGGCCCATGGCCAGGCCGATGTGCTGCGGGTGGATTTCTTCGCTCAGGTAAGTCATCGCCACTGCCGCCAGGCCGCTCAGCGACAGGCCCACCAGCGCGCGGGTGGCCAGCACCAGCTCCCAGCTTGGCATCACCGCGCTGGCCAAGGTGGAGAGGGCGGCGCAGACCAGGGCAAACACCATTACCGGCTTGCGCCCGATGCGGTCGGAGATGGGCCCGGTGATCAACAATCCGAACGCCAGCATGCCCGTGGACACCGACAGCACAAGGCTGCTCTGCGCCGCATTGATGGCAAATTCCCGAGAGAGCAGCGGCATCATCGGCTGTACGCAGTACAGCAGGGCGAAGGTGGCGAAGCCGCCGCTGAACAGCGCCAGCACGGTTTTCATGAAGGCGGGGGTGCCTTTTTCGATCCACATTTCGTTCAGGGGAGTGGGCTCTGGCTCGGCGGGAAGGGGGGCTACAGCAGTTTTCACGGGCGGGTACCTCTGGCGCGATGAAAAAAGCATATAGCTGGCTAATGATTAGATCCAATATATTGTTCGACCTATTTAAGACGTTTTTCGACCTGTTCGGAGCCGATCATGGAACTGCGCCATTTGCGTTACTTCATCGCTGTGGCTGAAGAGCTGCACTTCGGACGCGCCGCCCAGCAGCTGGGTATCTCACAGCCACCCCTCAGCCAGCAGATCCAGGCACTGGAGCAGGAACTGGGCGCACGGCTTTTCGAGCGTACCAATCGTCGGGTCGAGTTGAGCGAGGCCGGGCGGCTGTTTCTGGAGGAGGCTCGGCAAGTGCTGGCGCAGGTCGAGAAAGCGGCGGATGTAGCCCGTCGTGCGCAGTTGGGCGAGCTAGGCGAGATGAAGATAGGTTTTACTTCCTCGGCACCGTTCACCTCGAAGATTCCCAAAGCCATTCATGCCTTTCGCCAGCGCTTCCCCGCTGTGCACCTGAACCTCAAGGAGATGAGCAGCCGCGACGTTGCCGCAGGGGTGTTCGACGAGTCCATCGAGGTGGGGCTGATGCGGCCGATGCCGCTGCCGGCAGGCTTGCTGGCCACGGAGCTGTTCCGTGAGCCGCTGGTGGCGGTGATCAACGCTTCGCACCCGCTTGCCGAAGGCACTGAACATGGCCTGCACATGGCGGCGCTGGCCGATGAGCCGTTCGTGTTCTTCCCTCGCAGTTATGGCAGCGGCCTGCATGCGCAGTTGCTGAGCCTGGCGCGGCAGGCCGGCTTCAGCCCGCATTTTGCCCAGGAAGCTGGAGAGGCCATGACCATCATCGGCCTGGTGTCGGCGGGGCTTGGGGTTTCGGTGCTGCCGGCGTCGTTCCAGCGCATGCGCATTGAAGGCGTGGTGTACCGCACCTTGCTGGATGAAGGGGCGATGTCTGCGGTGTGGCTGGTGCAGCGTGAGCACGCAGGCTCGGCGATGGCCAAGGCATTTGCCGAGCTGCTTACCGGGCAGGCGGTCGGCCAGGGCTGACGCAGGCCAAATGGCACTGGCCATTGCCGCGGCCTCGCCACATACTCGGGCATTCGTCGAAACACGGAGGTCAATCATGCGGCGCGTGGTGTTCAATCAGAAAGGTGGCGTGGGCAAGTCGAGCATCGCCTGCAACCTGGCGGCGGTCAGTGCCAATGAAGGCTACCGGACACTGTTGATCGACCTGGATGCCCAGGCCAACTCGACCCAGTACCTGACCGGCCTCACCGGCGAGGATATCCCCATGGGGATTGCCGACTTCTTCAAGCAGAGCCTGTCCAGCGGGCCGTTCAGCAAGAAGAACAAGGTCGACATCTACGAAACCCCGTTCGACAACCTGCACGTGGTCACCGCCACGGCAGAGCTGGCCGACCTGCAGCCCAAGCTTGAGGCAAAACACAAGATCAACAAGCTGCGCAAGCTGCTCGACGAGCTGGACGAGGACTACGAGCGCATCTACATCGATACCCCGCCGGCGCTGAATTTCTACGCAGTTTCTGCGTTGATCGCAGCTGATCGTGTGCTGATCCCTTTCGACTGCGACAGTTTCTCGCGGCAGGCCCTTTACGGGTTGCTGGCCGAGATCGAAGACCTCAAGGAGGACCACAACGAATCACTGGTGGTCGAAGGCATCGTGGTCAACCAGTTCCAGTCCCGCGCCAGCCTGCCCCAGCAGATGCTCGACGAGCTGCTGGCCGAGGGCATGCCGGTACTACCGGTGTACCTCAGCAGTTCGGTGAAAATGCGCGAATCGCATCATGCCAGCCTGCCGCTGATTCACCTCGAGCCGCGGCACAAGCTGACCCAGCAGTTTGTCGAGTTGCATTCGCTGCTCGAAGAGAACGCCTAGACCCCTTGGCTGCGCAACCACGCCAGCAACGACTGGAGTGGAAACGCTCCGGCCTGGCGGCTCACTTCGCGACCGTTCTTGAACAGCAGCAGGCTGGGGATCGAGCGTATGCCCAGTTGCCCCGCCAGGTTGCGGTTTGCTTCGCTGTCGAGCTTGGCCAGGCGGCAGCGACCCGCCAGCTGCCGCGCAGCTTGTTCGAAGGTGGGGGCGAAGGATTTGCAGGGGCCGCACCAGTCGGCCCAGACGTCGACCAGCAGCGGCAGGTCGCCTTTGATCTGGCTGGCGTAGCTGGCCTCGGTCAGCTCGAAGGGCTGGGCCAGCAGCACATCCTGCTTGCAGCGGCCGCATTTGGGGGCGTCGCTCAAACGTTCGGCGGGCAGGCGGTTCAGACCGTTGCAGTGCGGGCAGGGGATTACCAGTGGGTCGGACATGTCTTCTCCTCGAGGTTTTTGGGGCCGCTGCGCAGCCCTTTCGCGACACAAGGCCGCTCCTACAAGGATTCGCGGCGTTCTGTAGGAGCGGCCTTGTGTCGCGAAAGGGTCGCGCAGCGGCCCCAGGATTTATGAAGAGCAGCTGATTTCCAGGTGCTTGCCCCACTCCGGCGGTCGCTCGGCGTAGGCCTGCATCCCCGGCTGCTCTTCAAACGGTTTGCTCAACACCTGATGCAGCCGCCGCACTTCGCTGTAATCCCCCGCCTCAGCCGCTTCGATGGCTTTCTGCGCCAGGTAGTTGCGCAGCACGTACAGCGGGTTTACTGCGTGCATCCGTTCACGCCGCCCCTCGGCATTGCCCGCTTCGCGCTCGCAGCGGGCCAGGTAGTCGGCGCCCCAGGCATCGAAAGCTGCCAGGTCGATGAAGTCGTCACGCACCACCTTCAGCGCTTCGGCCGCCGGTTGTTCGCCCAGCTTGCGGAAGAACAGGCTGTAGTCCACGCCCCCACGCTGCATGCACTGCAGCAAGCGTTCGACCAGCGCCATGTCGTCGTCCTCGGCCGTGGTCAGGCCAAGGCGCCGGCGCATCAGGTCCAGGTAATGAGCCTGGTACAGCGGCAAGAACAACCCCAGCGCTTCCTTCAGTGGCTCCACCTCGATCACCGTGGTCAGCGCCTGGGCCAGCGCGCTGAGGTTCCAGTGGGCAATCGGCACCTGGTTGGCATAGCTGTAGCGGCCACGGTCGTCGGAGTGGTTGCAGATGAAATTGGCGTCGAAGTCGTCGAGGAAAGCGTAAGGGCCGAAATCGAAGGTAATGCCGAGGATCGACATGTTGTCCGTATTCATCACCCCGTGGCAGAACCCATAGGCCTGCCAGCGGGCGATCAGCTCGGCGTTGCGCTCGACGATGGTGCGGAACATGGCCAGGTATGGCTGCTCGGCACCGCGGCATTCGGGGTAGTGATGCTCCAGCACGTGATCGATCAGCAGCCGTTGCTGTTCAGGCTGCTTGGTGTAATAGAAGTATTCGAAGTGGCCAAAGCGCACATGGCTCTGCGCCAGGCGCGTGAGCATGGCGGCACTTTCGCGGGCTTCGCGCCACACCGCCGTGCTGGAGCCGATCACGCACAGTGCCCGGCTGGTGGCGATACCAAGGGCGTGCAGGGCTTCGGAACCGAGGAATTCGCGAATGGATGAGCGCAGCACGGCGCGGCCGTCGCCCATGCGCGAATACGGCGTCTGCCCGGCGCCCTTGAGGTGCAGGTCCCAGTGTTGGCCCTGGTCGTTCAGCACTTCGGCCAGCAGCAGGCCACGGCCATCGCCCAGGCGCGGGTTGTAGGAGCCGAACTGATGGCCGGAATACACCATTGCGCGTGGGTCGGCCTGTTCCCACAGCTTGTGGCCGCTGAACAGCTCGGCGAACACCGGCAGTTCGGCCTGGGCGGGGTCGAGGTCAAGCAGGGCCATGGCCGACTCGCTCGCAACCACCAGGCGCGGGTCCGCGATGGGTTCGGGCAGGACCTGGGTGGAGAACGCGTCGCCCAGGCGGGCGAAGCGGTTGTCGAAGGTGAGTTGGTCGAGGGCTTTCACGGGCTGCTCCTGGAGATCGATGCCTAGGGGGCCGCTTTGCGGCCCATCGCCGGCAAGCCAGCTCCCACAGAGAATACACAGGGGGTCGGTGTGGGAGCTGGCTTGCCGGCGATCGAGGGCGAAGCCCTCGCAGGCATTTTGGGCGTTCATGCCCTATGGAGTCCACTCACACAGGTTGAGTGCCATCCGGTTTCGGCTGTTCCATGGGAATCAGCTGCTGCTTGCCACCTTTCGGGTCCATCAGGAACACCTCCACCTGGCGCACCGAGATCTTGATGTCGTGCGCCTTGAACTCACGGCTGATATAGCGGTTGAGTTCGTCCAGGGTCGGGTTGCGGTCGCCCAGGTCACGCACATGCATGCGCAGCTCATGGTCCAGCGAGCTCTCGCCGAAATTGAGGAAGTACACGATCGGCTCCGGGTCCTTGAGCACCCGTGGGTTCTCATGCGCGCCCTTGAGCAGCAGGTCGCGCACCAGGTCGAGGTCGGAGCCGTAGTCGATGCCCAGCTTCAGCGTCACCCGGGTGACCGTGTCGGTCAGCGACCAGTTGATCAGCTGGCCGGTGATGAAGGTCTTGTTGGGGACGATGATGTCCTTGCGGTCGAAGTCGGTGATGGTGGTGGCGCGAATGCGGATCTTGCTCACCGTGCCGGACAGGTTGCCGATGGTGATGGTGTCGCCAATGCGCACCGGGCGCTCGAACAGGATCATGATGCCGGAGATGAAGTTGGCGAAGATTTCCTGCATGCCGAAGCCCAGGCCTACCGACAGTGCGGCCACCAGCCATTGCAGCTTGTCCCAGCTCACCCCGAGGGTCGACAGGGTACTGACGATACCGATGCCGACGATGGTGTACGACAACAGCGTGGTGGTGGCGTAGGCGCTGCCCTGGGCAAGGTTCAGTCGCGACAGCACCAGTACCTCCAGCAGGCCCGGCAAGTTGCCGGCCAGGGCAAAGGTGATGCCGACGATGACCAGCGCGCCCAGCAGGTCGCCGAGGCTGATCGGCACCATGCTGGCGGCGGCGCCGGTACCGCTGGTGTATTCGTACAGGACGAAGTTGTTGAGGTAGGCGAACACCGAGATCAGGTCGGACCACACCCAGTACAGCCCGGCGATGAAGCCGCCGAGCAGGGCCAGGCGGATCAGGCGCAGCGACTGTTGGTTGACCTGCTCGATGTCCAGGGTCGGCTCTTCGGTGATGACTTCGCCGTCCAGCCCTTCCTTGGCAGCTGCGCGCTTGCTCAGGGCGCGCTGATAGGCCAGGCGCCGCGCCGCCACAGAGAGGCCGCGCACGAATGCGGCTTCGATCACCAGCCAGAACATCAGCAGGTACAGGGTGTAGATCAGGCGGTCGGTAAGCTTCAGCGCGGTGTAGTAGTAGCCGAAGCACACCGCCACGAACAGGGCGATGGGCAACGCGGTGAACGCCACCCCTACAGCCCTGCGGAACAGCGAGGCATCACGGTGCGCCGGGCTGCTGAGCAACAGCCGGCTCAGCAGCCAGGCCATCAGTGCATAGCAGGTCAGCACCACGCCGATGCCCAGTACGTCGTCGGCCAGCGCCGAAGGCTGGTGCTCGGCCACCGCCACCACACCGACCAGGGCCAGCACCACGGTGCCCAGGCGGCGCACCCAGCCGCGCAGGAACTCGACCTGCGGCTTGTGCCAGCGGAAGTGGATTTCGGCCACGCCGCCGGGGGCGAGGATGCGGTAGGCGGTATAGAACACCAGCCAGGCCTGGGCCAGCTGCCAGAGTGCGGCGCCCAGGTTGGCGTTCTGCCCGCGGGCGTCGATCTGCAGGGCGTAGCTGCACAGGGCCAGGCCCAGGCTGACCGGCATCGCCAGCAGGATGTTGATGAGGATGGCCTGAGGTGTATGCCACTGGCTGTCGCGGCGGAAGTGGCCGATATCCTGGTGCACCTTGCTCAGGCGCTGATACAGGTACTTGCGCCGCCACAGCAGGCCGCCGATAACCAGCAGCAACGGCAGGAACAGCAACGGCCGCTGGCTCAGGCCATCGGCCAGCTCCTTGATACCCGAGCCCCACGGCAGGTCGGCCACCTGCTTGGCGAAGCGCTCCGGCACGTATTTCAACCAGTCCCAGTCCAGCGGCTTGTTGCTGGGGATCCAGAACATCTGTTCATCGAGCGTGGTACGCAGGCCCTGCGCCGTACCCAGCAGCTGCTTCTGGTTAAGCTGCAGGGTGATCGATTCATTGAGCAGCGCCGACAGTTCGCGGTTCAACCGTTCGAGCAGGTCGCTGCGGGTGATGGCGACTTCCAGCAGCGCCTTGCGCAGTGCCGGGGTGACATCTTCCTGGGGCTGGTTGGCCAGCAGCTTGTCGACGTAGGTGACCGGGCTGCTCATCTGTTCGCGCTGCTGGTTGATCTCGAACTGGTACAGGCGGATATCGGCGATCTGGTCGGCCAGGTCGCGATCGACTTTCAGGTGCGGCAGGGTCTGCTTCTGCTTGTAGAGGATCTTGGACAGCAGCAGGCTGCCCTTGAGCACGTTGATCTGCTCGTCCAGCGCCTGGTCCGCCTGGGTCAGGCTGTCCAGCTGCTGTTTGGTATGCAGGTTCTGCTGGGTCAGTTCGTTGAGGCGGTCGGTGCTTTTGAGCAGGTAGTCGGAAAGCTTGAGGTTGGCCGCGCTTTCGCTGGCCAGCAGGCTGCTGCCACCGGCTTTCTGGGCCTCGATCGACTGCTGGGTAACCGCTTCCTGCGACTGGGCCAGGCGCTTGTCGTTGATCAGGGTCTGCAGGTCCTGAATCTCCTGCTCCAGGCGCGCGGCGCGCTCGATCAGCAGGTCGTGCCGGGCGTTGCCGAGGTCTTGCAGCAGGCTGTTGCCGGCCAGCTCCTGACGGCGCAGCAGGGTCAGTGCGTTGAGCGAGGCCAGTTCGGCATTGAGCTGGTTGCGCTGGTCGGCATTGATGGATTTGCCGCCGTCCTTGCCGGCTTTGAGGATGTTGTTGATCTGCTGGGTGCGGGTCTGGCTGCTGCTGATCTCGGCTTGCGCGCGCTCGGGGCGGGTTTGCGAGTTGATGATCAGGCTGTTGGCTTCGGACAGCGCTTTTTGCAGCTCACCCTGCAGGGTGTTGCGCTCGCTGAGCAGCTGCTCGAGCTGCGGCACGGTAAGGTTGGCGTAGCGCTGGGTAACGGGCTGCGGCTTGCTTTCCTTGAGCTTGGCGAGCTCTTTCTGGCTGTCGCTGGTTTCCTTGGGGGCACCTGCAAGTTGCTGCTTCAGTGCAGCCAGTTTTTTCTCGTTGTCCTCCTTGCTGGCCAGCAGGCTCAATGTTTGTTCGAGCACCTGCTGCAGCGCCTTCTGGTCGGCTTCGGGCAGCTTGCGGTCGGCGATCTTGTCGAGGCTGTGCTGGATGCTGGCGGTGGTCGGGGCTTCAGCCGCAGTGGCGGCAAAGGAAAGAGACAGGCACAGCCCGAGCAGGGCTGTGCGGAGGTACACGCGCAGGGACATAGGCAGGCTACTTGTGGATCCGGCAGAAACGAAGTTTAGAGGAACAATCCTGGTCCGGGTCGCGTTCCTTCGGGGAATCTGACGCCTACTTTCTGGATCTTGTTCCCGTCCATGGTCGCCACGGTCCAGATCGTGCCATGCCAATCGACCTGGTCACCTACTACTGGAGCGCCTCCGACCTTCTGTCGGATGAACTGCGCCAGCGGCATTTTCGCGTCCAGGCCGTCGAGTTTCAGGCCGTACAACGCTGCCACCGCACCCAGTTCGGCATCGCCTTCGAGCACGAAATCGCCGAAGAAACGCAGGTCCAGGCCACGCTGTGGCGCCTGGCTGAACAGTTTGCCCAGGGCTGGCAGGTTGTGCTCGTGGCCGATCACGCAGAGCATGTCGCCCACTTCCAGCACGGTACTGCCCGAAGGGTGCAACAGTTGCTCGCCACGAAACAGCGCGGCGATGCGCGTGCCTTCGGGCATCTTCAGTTCGCGCAGGGCGGCGCCGATGCACCACTTTTCCGCGCCCAGGCGGTAGACGAACATTTCCCATTCGCTGGTGATGTGCACTTCCAGCGCGGAACGGGAGATCGGCGCCGGGTCTGGCGGTACCGTCACTTTCAACAGCTTGGCCATCCACGGCAGGCTGGTGCCCTGCACCAACAGCGACACCAGCACGATGAAGAAGGCCAGGTTGAAGAACAGCTGGGCGTCCGGCAGGCCGGCCATCAACGGGAACACCGCGAGGATGATCGGTACTGCGCCGCGCAGGCCAACCCAGGAAATGAAGCCTTTCTCACGGCCGTGGAAGGCCTTGAATGGCAGCAGCGCGGCGACCACCGACAGCGGCCGGGCGACCAGGATCATCCACAGGGCCAGGCCAAGCGCCGGCAGGGCGATGGGCAGCAGGTCGTGGGGCGTGACCAGCAGGCCCAGCACCAGGAACATGCCGATCTGGGCCAGCCAGGCCATGCCGTCGAGCATGTGCAAAATCCCGTGGCGGCTGCGGATCGGCTTGTTGCCCAGCACCAGGCCGCACAGGTACACGGCAAGGAAGCCGCTGCCGTGCAGGGCGTTGGTCAGCGAGAACACCACCAGGCCGCCGGCCACCACCAGAATGGGGTAAAGGCCGCCTGCCAGGTTGATGCGGTTGACCATTTGCAGCATCAACCAGCCACCCCCCAGGCCCAGCAGGCCACCGATACCGAACTCGCGCAGCAGGTGGCCCAGCAGGCCCCAGTGCAAGCCGGTCTGGCCGCTGGCGATCATGTCGATCAGGGTCACGGTAAGGAACACTGCCATCGGGTCGTTGCTGCCCGACTCGATCTCCAGGGTGGCAGTAACCCGCTCGTTCAGGCCCTTGCCGCCGAGCAGCGAAAACACAGCTGCGGCGTCGGTAGAGCCGACGATGGCGCCGATCAGCAGGCCCTGGATCAGGCTCAGGTTGAACAGCCAGGCCGCGACCAGGCCGGTGAGGGCCGTGGTGATCATCACGCCGACAGTGGCCAGCGACAGTGCCGGCCACAGCGCTACGCGAAAACTTGCCACCCGTGTGCGCAGGCCGCCGTCCAGCAGGATCACCGCCAGCGCCAGGTTGCCCACCAGGTAGGCGGTCGGGTAGTTGTTGAAGATGATGCCGCCACCGTCCACGCCGGCGACCATACCGACCGCGAGGATGATGACCAGGATAGGGATGCCCAGGCGCGACGACAGCGAACTGACCAGGATACTTGCGCCCACCAGCAATGCGCCGATCAGGAACAGGCTGTTGATGGTGCTTGCATCCAAAGGCAGGTACTCCGGGACAACGGGGAAAGGAACTCGATAGCATCTCGCTAGCAGGTCGCGTGCCAATCGATTCTAACCTGATGAATTGGCAGCATGTAAAGCGTTTCTGCAGATGTGCAAAAGGCACCGCGGAGGGTGCCTTTTGATGTGTCGCCTATGCGGGCCCTTTCGCGGGTGAACCCGCTCCCACAGGGTGGTGCTACTCATGTGGGAGCGGGTTCACCCGCGAAAGGGCCGGTGCAGGATCACGCCTGCTTCACTTCTCGCATCGGCTTGCCCTTCACCGGCGCGCCCTCAGCCTTGTAGTACTTGGCAGTGCTGCGCGGCAGCGGCTTGCGGTTGCGGATCTTGTCCGAGATTTTCTCGGCGATCATGATCGTGGTGGCGTTGAGGTTACCGGTGATGATGATCGGCATGATCGACGCATCGACCACACGCAGGCCCTTCATGCCGTGCACACGGCCTTCGCCATCGACCACCGCCATGTCGTCGGTGCCCATCTTGCACGAGCAGGACGGGTGGAACGCGGTTTCGGCGTGCTCGCGGATGAACTTGTCGAGCTGCTCATCGGTTTGCACATCCGGGCCCGGGCTGATCTCGCGGCCGCGGTACGGGTCCAGCGCCGGCTGGGCCATGATTTCACGGGTCAGGCGGATGCCGTCACGGAATTCCTGCCAGTCCTGCTCGGTAGCCATGTAGTTGAACAGGATGCTCGGGTGCTGGCGCGGGTCCTTCGACTTGGCCTGGATACGGCCGCGGCTTGGCGAACGCATCGAGCCCATGTGCGCCTGGAAGCCGTGCTCCTTGACGCCGTTGGAGCCGTTGTAATTGATCGCGACCGGCAGGAAATGGTACTGGATGTTCGGCCATTCGAATTCAGGCCGGGTGCGGATGAAACCACCGGCCTCGAACTGGTTGCTGGCGCCGATGCCGGTACCTTTGAACATCCACTCGGCACCGATGGCCGGCTGGTTCCACCACAGCAGCGACGGGTACAGCGACACCGGCTGGGTGCAGGCGTACTGCAGGTACAGCTCAAGGTGGTCCTGCAGGTTTTCGCCGACGCCCGGCAGGTCGTGGACCACGGGGATGTCGAGGCTTTCCAGCAGGGCGCGCGGGCCGACACCGGAGCGCTGCAGCAGCTGCGGCGACGCGATGGCGCCGGAGCTGACGATCACTTCCTTGCGGGCGCGGGCTTCAACACGTTCTTCGCTGTCGCCGACCAGGTAGGTCACGCCAATGGCGCGCTTGCCGTCGAACAGAACGCGGTCGCTGAGGGCGTGGGTGACGATGGTCAGGTTAGGGCGCTTCTTGGCCTGGTCCAGGTAGCCGCGGGCGGTGCTGGAACGGCGGCCGTTCTTGGTCACCGAACGGTCCATCGGGCCGAAACCTTCCTGCTGATAGCCGTTGAGGTCTTCGGTGCGCGGGTAACCGGCCTGTACACCGGCCTCGACCATGGCGTGGAACAGCGGGTTGTTGCCAGCTTTTGGCGTGGCGACGCTGACCGGGCCTTCGCCACCGTGGTACTCGTTCGGGCCGATATCGCGCGTTTCAGCTTTTCGGAAATAGGGCAGGCAGTCGAGGTAGGTCCAGTCCTCGAGACCTGGCAGTTCTGCCCAGCCGTCGAAGTCCATGGCGTTGCCGCGGATGTAGCACATGCCGTTGATCAGCGACGAACCACCCAGGCCCTTGCCGCGGCCACATTCCATGCGGCGGCCGTCCATGTACGGCTCCGGGTCGGTCTCGTAGGCCCAGTTGTAGCGGCGCCCCTGCAGCGGGAAGGCCAGGGCGGCCGGCATCTGGGTGCGGAAATCGAAGCGGTAGTCGGGGCCACCGGCTTCCAGCAACAGCACGGTGACGCCGGCGTCTTCGGTCAGGCGGGTTGCCAGGGTGTTACCGGCCGAGCCGGCACCGACGATGATGTAATCGAATTCTTGGGACATGAAAGTACCCTCGTGTTGGCGGTGATCAGGGAGCGGAAACGCCCGTGCACAGCGGCACGGGCGTGGCTAGACAAGGTTTAGAAAACCGAGTTGTAGCCGCCCAGCTCGACCTGGACCGACTTGATGCGAGTGTATTGAGCCAGCGAGCTGACGCCGTTCTCACGGCCGACGCCCGACTGCTTGTAGCCACCTACCGGCATTTCCGCCGGCGATTCACCCCAGGCGTTGATCCAGCAGATGCCGGCTTCCAGCTTGTGGATGATGCGGTGGGCGCGGGTGATGTCGTTGGTGCAGACACCGGCGGCCAGGCCGTACTCGGTATCGTTGGCGCGACGGATCACTTCTTCTTCGGTTTCGTAGGAGAGAATGCTCATCACCGGGCCGAAGATCTCTTCCTTGACGATGGTCATGTCGTCGGTGCAGTCGGTGAACACGGTCGGCGCGACGAAGGCGCCCTTGGCGAACTCACCTTCGGTCAGACGCTCGCCGCCGCACAGCACGCGGGCACCTTCTTCTTTACCCTTGGCGATGTAGCCCAGCACGCTTTCCATGTGCTGGAAGCTGACCAGCGGGCCGAAGTTGGTGTTCTCGTCTTCCGGGTTGCCGACACGGATGCGGGCAACGCGCTCGGCGATCTTGGCCTCGAAGGCTGCCTTCATTTCAGCCGGGATGAACACGCGGGTGCCGTTGGTGCACACCTGGCCCGAGCTGTAGAAGTTGGCCATCATGGCGATGTCGGCGGCCTTGTCCAGGTCGGCGTCGGCGCAGATGATCAGTGGCGACTTGCCGCCCAGTTCCATGGTGACTTCCTTGAGCGACGAGCTCGAGGCGCTGGCCATGACCTTCTTGCCGGTGGTGGTGCCGCCGGTGAAGGAAACCTTTTCGATGCGCGGGTGCTCGGTCAGCAAGGTGCCGACTTCACGGCCGCTGCCGGTGAGAACGTTGAACACGCCGTTCGGCAGGCCGGCTTCGGTGTAGATCTCGGCCAGTTTCAGGGTAGTCAGCGAGGTGACTTCCGACGGCTTGAAGATCATTGCGTTGCCGGCGGCCAGGGCCGGGGCGGATTTCCACAGGGCGATCTGGATCGGGTAGTTCCAGGCACCGATACCGGCAGTCACGCCCAGCGGCTCGCGGCGGGTGTAGACAAAGGACGATTCGCGCAGCGGGATCTGCTCGCCTTCGATGGCCGGTACCAGGCCAGCGTAGTACTCCAGCACGTCGGCGCCGGTGACGATGTCGACGTAGCGGGTTTCCGAGTACGACTTGCCGGTGTCCAGGGTTTCCAGCATGGCCAGTTCGTCGTTGCGCTCGCGCAGGATGTCGACGGCGCGGCGCAGGATGCGCGAACGCTGCATGGCGGTCATCGCAGCCCAGACCTTCTGGCCACGTTCGGCGCTTTCGACGGCTTTCTCGACGTCAGCCTCGGTGGCACGTTGCACGTGGGCGAGGACTTCGCCGGTCGCCGGGTTGATGGCTTCGAAGGTGGCATCGCTGCCAGCGTCGACGTAAGCGCCATCAATGTAGAGTTTTTGCGTTCCGAAACGGGCCATAGTGTCCTCGCAAGTGCAGTGTGTGGTTTGGCTTGCGCGTCACGCTCCTGCCGAGTTGGCAAGGGCCGTGCGTGCTTGATCAGCAGCCTGGTCATGGGTGCCCAGGGTGTGCTGTTTAGCCAGTTGTAGATCCATGTATTCGTAAGCAATCCGTATCGCCTGGTCGGTGTCGAATGCATCACCCGACAGGGCACCACGCAGCCACAGGCCATCAATGAGAGCCGCCAGGCCGCGGGCAGCCTTGCGCGCATGGTAAAGCGGCAGGGCGCGGCGGAACTGGCAGCACAGGTTGGAATACAAGCGGTGGTCGTTGATCCGCTGCAACCTGTGCAAATCGGGCTGGTGCATGCTGGAAGCCCAGAAGGCCAACCAGGTTTTCATCGCCGGGCCGTTCACCTGGCTGGCATCGAAGTTGCCCTCGATGATCACTTTCAGGTGGGCACGCGGGCTGTCGTCCGTCAGGGCCAGGCGGCGTGCCCGCACCCCTTCGTTGAGCATGCTCATGATGTAACCCATCGTCGCTGCGATCAGGCCGTTCTTGTCCCGAAAGTAGTGACTGATGATGCCGTTCGACACACCGGCCAAACGGGCAATCAGCGCAATGCTGGCGTCCCCCAGTCCGACCTGATCGACCGCCTGCAACGTGGCTTCGATCAACTGCTGGCGGCGGATGGGTTGCATACCGACCTTGGGCATCTTGCTATCTCCTCAGGCCTGCGAGCAGACGACGGGCGGCTGACTCGGCGAAGACCAGTCTATTTTGTTTTGATTGAACGTTCAATCAATAAAGAATAAGCTCTGCGACAATTTGTGCCATTGACACTCTTTCGAGCGGTCATCAGGGCACGGATTGACACCCCAGGAAATCGCGTAACCCCCGGAATACAAGGCGTTGACGGGCATGAGCGATGCGAAATGCAGATTCTGCCGTACGGTCTTGCGCCCTGCGACAGGCCCTTGGAGCGGGCGCGGTGATCTGTGACGAATGCGCGCACCCAAGCGGCGGCGTGGCATTTTTCAACGGGCCACCTGTCTGTTTTTTGCAACGTATCGATTCGGGATCGCGGTTTCCAGGGTGCTTTTATAACACCTGACGCAGTGGGGATATTCCACCAATTGCTCGGGAAAGACTGATTAGCCTCCACAGCCGTACTGCCCGGAGCATTCGTGCAATGAGTTCTGCCTCCCTTACCAAACCCCCCGCCGAGAGGGTACGGGTCAACCGCGTGGTGTTCTTCACCTCGGCGCTGATGATCCTCGTTCTGACTGCCTTGCTGATCGCTGTACCCGAAACCGCCGGCCAGGTGCTGGGCGTGGCCCAGAAGTGGCTGACGCGCACCTTTGGCTGGTACTACATGCTGGTCATCTGCGGCTACCTGGTGTTCGTCGTCTACCTGGCGTTTTCCGACTATGGCAGCCTCAAGCTGGGCGGCAAGGACGACCAGCCCGACTTCAGCTACGGCGCCTGGGCCGGCATGCTTTTCTCTTCGGGTATCGGTATCTCGCTGCTGTACTTTGGCGCCTCCGAGCCGCTGGACCACTATTTCAACCCGCCCGAAGGCACGCCTGCCAGCCTCGAGGCCGCGCGCCAGGGGCTGCAGCTGACCTTCCTGCACTGGGGCCTGCATGGCTGGGCGATCTACGCCCTGGTCGGCCTGGCCGTGGGTTACTTTGCCTACCGCCACAACCAGCCGTTGGCCTTGCGTTCGGCGCTTTACCCGCTGGTGGGGGAGCGTTGGGTCAAGGGCGCCGCCGGCAACGCGGTGGATATCTTCGGCATGTTCGTGACCTTGCTGGGATTGGTGACCAACCTGGGCATCGGCTCGATGCAGGTGTCCTCGGGCCTGGAATACCTGTTCGGCATGGACCACAGCAAGACCAACTTGCTGATGGTGATCCTGGTCATGGCCGGTGTGGCTACCGTGGCTGCGGTCTCGGGTGTGGAAAACGGCATCCGCCGCCTGTCCAACCTGAACATCATGCTATTCAGCGGTTTGCTGATCTTCGTCCTGCTGGGTGGCGAGACCCTGCACCTGCTCAATGGCCTGGTGCAGAACGTGGGGGATTACCTCAACGGCATCGTCCTGAAGACCTTCGACCTGTACGTGTATGAAGGGTCGGGCGACAAGTCCGAGCGCTGGCTGGGCCTGTGGACCGTGTTCTACTGGGCCTGGTGGATTTCCTGGGGCCCGTTTGTCGGCATGTTCATTGCCCGTATCTCCAAAGGCCGCACCGTGCGCCAGCTGGTAATGGGTGTGCTGCTGATCCCGCTGGGCTTCACCTTGGCCTGGCTGTCGATCTTCGGCAACACCGCGCTGGACCTGGTGATCAACCAGGGTGCTGTCGAGCTGGGCAAGACCGCGCTGGAGCAGCCGTCGATGTCGATCTACCAGCTGCTGGAATACTTCCCCGCGGCGAAGATCGTGATTGGTGTGGCAGTGTTCGTCGGCTTCGTGCTGTTCCTCACCCCGGCCGACTCGGGCGCGGTGATGATGGCCAACCTTTCGTGCAAGGGCGGCAAGGTCGACGAAGACGCCCCGCACTGGATGGTGGTGTTCTGGTCGGTCATCATCACCCTGGTCACCATTGGCCTGCTGTTCGCCGGCAACTTCGAAGCCATGCAGACCATGGTGGTGCTGGCCGGCTTGCCGTTCTCGGTGGTGCTGGTGCTGTTTATGTTCGGCCTGTACAAGGCCATGAAGCAGGACGTGGTCGTCGAGCAGGAGCGCGCCGAACTGGCCGCCCGTGGCCGTCGCGGCTTCAGCGAGCGCCTGGGCCAGCTGGAATTGCAGCCGACCCAGGCCGTGGTCCAGCGGTTCATGGACAAGCAGGTCAGCCCGGCGCTGAAAGAAGCCGCTGCGCAACTGCAGACCCTGGGCTTCGACGTGGAAACCCGGGTTGGCCAGTCGCGCAACATGATGGGCCTGCGGGTGATGATGGAAGAGGGCAACCCGTTCGTCTATGAAGTGAGCCTGGACGGCTACATGGCTGCGCCGAGCGAAGCGCCGGTCGAAGGCGAGCCGGAAGTGCGCCAGCGCTTCTACCGTGCCGAGGTGTACCTGCACGACGGCAGCCAGGAATACGACCTGATGGGCTTTGCGCCGGAGCAGATCGTACGCGATGTGCTGGACCAGTTCGAAAGCCACCGGCAGTTGCTGGGGCGTGTGTACAGCTGATACACAAACTGTAGCGCCCAAGGCCTTGCTCGAGAGAGCAAGGCCTTTTTCATGTCTGAGCTTTATGTAGCGCGGGCACCGTGATTGCTTGCAGCAGCCTACCGGCTTTGCCATTGGAGGCCTGCTGCATGATCGCTCCCGACATTCCTACCTTCGACTTCAAACACGCTGCGGCCCTGCAGTTTGGTGATCGCCCGACGCTGCGACAGGTTGCCAGCGAGCAACTGCTCAAGGTGTTGCTGGCCGAACTGCCATGGCTGGCATTTGTCAGTCCTACCCTGATCAGCGCTGATCCGCTGATGCTCGATAGCCCGGAGCCCGACACGGACTATTGGACGACCCAGCCATTTGTCGACAGGGTGCTGCTGGCTCTGCTTGAACCACCGCCGCTGGATATCGAACCCGTCGACGGGCGTCACCATAATCTGGGGCTGTTGGCCACGCATCGCTTTGCCGGCTCAACCAGCGAGTTCGATACCCGCCAATTGAGCGGTGTGTCGAACGTGCTCGATAATCTTGTAAAACAGTTGCCTCAGCTTTTTTGTGAGGCGCAACTGGCCTACTGGAGCGAGCAGGGGAGCGCTGGGGTAAGCCGCGATCTTTGGTTACAGCTGCTGCTGAAGTCCGCTCTACTGCGTGGCTTGCCGTTGCAGGCGCTGGATAAAAAGGAGCAAGCCTGCATTCGCGGCCTGATCCGTGGCGGGGCAGATCAGCCCTCGGTATGGTTGGTGAAAGCGACTTTGACCAGCGCTACGGTGACCACCGAGGAAACATTGTGCAATTTGCTGGTGACCGGCGAGTGGGACGAGCAGCAGGTGGTGCTTTGGTGTGCGCCGTCGGGTGTGGTGCGAAGCTTCGGGTCGTTGGGCGCATTCGGCCGCGCCCTGCGTGACGAGCTAGCGCAACGCTACAGCTTCGAGCAGCTGAGTTGGACTCGCTACGCGGCCGAAGGCAACATTTTTGCTCAGCAGGTTTCACTGTTGCTCGAAACCCTATTCAACAGGGTCGAGAGGTTAGCCTACCGGGGCATTACCGATGTGACGGAACTTGAGCAGCGCTTTGCCCAGTTGAGCGACCCGTCATCCTGGTTCATCAGCTATGCCGATGATACCGCTGCGGTACAGCCCCCCCCCGGCTGGCGCAGAAGCACGGCTGAAAACAGCTTTGCCTGCCACGCCGGCTTGTTGCAACTTGCGCTCGACCAGCTCGATTCGGACGGTGTTGCAGCCTTGGATGGCGTCCAGACATTGAATGAATACGCCCGCGAGCAACTCGTTGAACAGATACACGCTGACTACAGTGACGACAGCTCGCCCGACGATTTGCTGTTGGACCTGTACCTGGCGCGTGGGGAGCCTGGCGGGCCGGCAGCAGGTGCGGGTGGCGGCGAGCCACTGGTATTCGTCGGCAGCAAGAGCCTTACTGAGTTCGCCATTGGCAATCTTGTCTCCCTGAAGGGCGCGGCTATCGAAAAGGTTCGCCGCCGAGACGGCAGTGAGGCGCCGCCGTGGCTGGACGCCGAAGCAGCCAGGCGATTGGTCACTCAGGTAGACATCGGTGGCCGTTATCCGGCCTATGTTGCAGGCCAACTTGATGACAGTGGCCGGCGGCCTGAACGGATAAGGCGCTTTGCAAGAGAGTGGCGCAGCGCGCTGCTACAGAGTGCCATCACTGCCAAGCTCGATGGCAAGGTGAAGGAGGGCGGGTTGCAATGCGTTGTCGACTATTGCGCAGGACATGTAGACCCAGACACCCCGCGGATGATGCTGGTTCCCCTGGCGTTCAGGCGTAGCCAGCACTCGCGTCAAAGTGATCCGGTTCATTGCATGTATATGTTGTTTTGCGCCGAGCCTTCTTTGGTACTGCTTTATCGGCCCTTGTTCAGGCAAGACACGCTTCGCGAGTATGCAAGCCTTCCCGCGGTGCTTGAACATGTGCGCGAATCCCGGCTGTTGCAGGCCGGCATCCTCGACTGGATGGACCCCGCCGTGCGCAGCGTCTATGACAACGGCGGTTTCAGTGAACCGCATGTCACTGCCATCGGCATCGACCCCTATGCGCTGCCAGAGCGCCCAGAGCCCGTTGAACTGGCGATTGAGTTCTGGCGGAATAATGTGGATGAAAGGCTTTACGCAGCTAACCGCGACGTCTTGTTGATGCTGGCGGACCAGCAGTCGGTGTCCAACGCAGAGAGCCGCTGGCAAACCCTGTGCGAAGGTGCATGGCTGTTGTTCGATGTGGCGACATTGCTGGTTCGCGGGCCGGTGGCCAGCGTGGCCTGGTTGGTACAATCGCTGAGCGCCTTGCAAGCGGACCTTCAGGCGCTTGAGCAAGGAAATGACTTTGAGCGGTCTGCTGCAATTGCCGACCTGTTGCTGAACATGGGCATGACCCTTTTGCATGCTCATCATCCGAAGCTGGAGGTTACCCCTGAGAGCGGGTTGCCTGATGCCTCGGCGTTCGAATGCCCTCCGCCACAGAGCGGAGCGTTTTCGGAGCTAGCGGTGAAGCCAGTTCAAAGCGCTGAAAACGCTGGCGAGGTTTTGCCCGCCTATTTCGGGCAATACACAGACTTTTCATTCCGAGGCCGCCAGGGGTTCAACTCGTTGCCCCTGCGTCAGAGGGAAAAGCTGCTGGCCATGCGTTCAAGCGTGTCACTCAACGGAGTCAAACCTCATACCGTGGGTGATGCGGCTGGCCTGTACCAGATGGGTGACAGCTACTATGCAAGCCTTGCCGGTGAGGTATATCGCGTAGAGCTTTCGAGCATCGGCGCGCGTGTGGTTGATGCTCAGGGCCGCTACGGGGCATGGCTGATTCCTTTCGATGGCGTTTGGCGAGTGAATGCGGGCATGGGTATCGGGGGGATGGAGGCTAGCGCCCTGAGCCTGAATATCAGCAAGCGCTTCAAGAAGCTGTCGTCCTCGGCCAGCGCGCTCGAAGTGCAGGCCCGCAGTCTGAGAACCGAATTCGCCACGCTGGGCAAGAGCATCATTGCGCAGCGGGATAAACTTTCAAAACTCCAAGGGATCAGGGCGGGTGCTCAGGCGAAAGTGGATGAGCAACCCCAGGGCAGTGATACTGCCGCTGCGCGGGCGGCCATAAGCCAATACGACGAGCGCATTGCGCAATGGCAAGCGGACCTTTTGAACCTGCGCAAAGAAACGGTCGCCAAGCTCGAGCAGGTACTGCACAAGGAAGAGCAACTGTTGCCGCTACTGACCGCCATGCAGGAGGCGAAGTACGCCACTGAGCGCGCAGCAGGGCATTGGGGAACGATCGTGCCGGAGACCGAGGTTGCGCTCAGGGTCCGGCTGATCCGCGACAGCCACTTCGTCTTCCGCGAGCTACAGACGTTGGCAGAAATCAGGGAGCTCAGCGAATTACAGGAGCGTCTGATAGCCGCCACGGGAGACGAAATCATCGAAGTCTATTTGCTGTGGCGGAGCAAACTCGAGGTGCTGGCAGGGTTCAAGGACCGTATGCTTCTGGCGTACGAACGTCTGGACAATCTCTTGGCCAATGCTTCTGATGAGCTCCAGATCAACGGTCTATTGGGCGGGGAGACGTTGACCGTCAGGCAAATGATCTCCTTGCGCAATGTCTCTACAGTTCAGTTGCGCTTCAATCAGATAATTACCCTGGCTGACCTGTCACTGCATGATGATGTTGCTGGTGTGGGAGAGACGCTTGCTACCTACAGAAGCGAACTCAAAGGTTCGTCACTGCGCAACGCTGCAGGCGCGCATGGCGTACTCGATTTTGTCAACCTGTCGGCTGAAGACCGCATTGGTATCCTGCAGGAAGCGTGGGACGAATACTCGGCGGCAATACTCAACAGTAGCAGCATCCTGACGGCCGGAGGGCAACACATAGAACCCGCCATGCTTGAGCGATATCGAGCACATGTCGAGAAGCTCAAACTGGATGCTGGCCGTCGTCTGGTCGAAGCCGTTCAGGAGCAGGAGGGGTCTGCAGCCACTGGCACGCGAGCGCCTTACAGTGCCTCCAGCGGCCAGCACCGGGTGGTACGCAACAACCAGGGGCAGTTGCTGATCGGTACTGAAGTCGAGCAGGACGGGCAGCGTATCGTCGAAATTCGCGAGTCCTTTTCCAACGAAGTCCTGGCCACATTCGACTGGGTAGACGGCCAATGGCGGCAACGACAAGCGCAGCCGATTCCATCGCCCGGGCCCGCCCCTTCAACGGATCTGGCAATGCGCGTACAAGCGCTGCTGGACGAAAATGCCGTTATCGAGAGCAAGGCCAAAGCCTATGTCGCCAACGACATCAAGGCGGGCTTGCTCGCTCAACTATTCGATGGGCAGCTCGAGAAGCTCGACCGGGTGGTGGCCGACTTGCGTGAAGAAGGCTCTGGCGACGCTTTGGTCAGGCAACTGGAAAGCGCTGCGGATCGGCTTCGGTCGGACAAAAACCTGCAACTGACGACGCTTTATACCGGCACACACTACCCCTCTGCCCAGGCATTGCAGTTCCTGCATCAGCAGGGGCTGATCAAGGTCGAATACATCGCAAGAAAGACGATGCACGACGGCAGCACGTTCGACGAGTACAAGATCATGCGCTTGACCAAACCCGGCGATTCTCAGGGCCGGAATCTGTGGGCCGCGCATTTTCATTTTCTGGCTGCTGATGCCTTTGCCGAGGAATTTACTCACGGTCACCTGAAGACGTGGCGCCAGCGCAGCATGAGCAACCGCGCGGAATCTGCTGCGGGTGAGCGGGTGCACCGCGGCAGGTTGACCCTGGAGCAGGCCAGGGGAATCATTCCTTTCGTTTGAGCAGGCAGGCCGTTCAGCGGTTGCTGTAGCGGCCATGCTTACCATGCGCCGGCATGGCCTGATTGCTTCGCTCGGCGATCATCTGGTGCAGTGTGACCAGGGTGATGCCTTGGCTTTTCAAGTGTGGCAGCTCGCGTGCCAGTACCTCGAGCGTCTGTGGATACGGGTGTCCGATCAGCACCGCCGAGCCTTGCTTGCGCGCCAGGGCAATGCCCTGCTGCAGCTGCCCGGTAATCGCCTCGGTGGTGCGTACGTCGTCCAGAAACACATCGCGCGAGACATGCGCCAACCCTTGCGCTTGTGCCTCGGCGGCCGCCACCGTGGCGGCGCTGGTGCGGCTGTCGACGAAGAACAGGTGACGTTGCTGCAACTGGGCCATCAGCCAGGCCATCGGCGCGCGCTGTGCGGTCATGCGGCTGCCCATGTGGTTGTTGATGCCTGCAGCGTAGGGGACCTTGAGCAGCGCGGCCTCCAGGCGCCTGGCCAGTTCCTCGATGGGCAGGCCCGGGTGCCAGGCGTACGGCCCGGTGGCCGGGTCCATGGGCATGTGCAGAATCACCGTCTTGCCGGCCTTGTGCGCCTGGCGGGCGAAGTCGCTGGCGTGGGGGGTGTCGGGCATGATCGCCATGGTTACCGGGCCGGGCAGGGCAAGGGTGCGGCGGTCACGCTCGGGGCTTTGGCCGAGGTCGTCGATGATGATGCTCATGTACGCCTTGCCCGCCGGTGCCGCTTGCGCGACACCGGCGACCAGGCAGAACAGCAGGCACAGCAGATAACGCATGGGCTGGATCATTTACCCGAGGTAATGTTCAGGCCCTTGAGCAGGCTCAGTGCCTGGCTCAGCTGGAAGTCGTCATCCTGCGGGCGCTCCTTGCGTTTGCTGCTGCCGGTCGGGCGGTCGGCGCCGCCGTTGCCGTTGCCAAGGTGGCCCTGAAGATCGGCTTCCTTGAAGTTGTCGGTGTCGATTTCGGCGGTGAGCTTGGCCGGGCGCACTTCAATGTCGGGGACAATGCCCTGGGCCTGGATCGAGCGGCCGTTGGGGGTGTAGTACAGCGCGGTGGTCAGCTTCAGGGCACGGTCGTTGGCCAGCGGCAGCACGGTCTGCACCGAGCCTTTGCCGAAGCTGTCGGTACCCATCAGCACGGCGCGCTTCTGGTCCTGCAGGGCCCCGGCGACAATTTCCGAGGCCGAAGCGCTGCCGCCGTTGATCAGCACCACCAGCGGCACGCCTTCGCTGGCGTCGGCCGGGTCGGCCGAGAAGCGCAGCTCGGAGTTGGCGATGCGGCCCTTGGTATAGACGATCAGGCCCTTGGTCAGGAAGTGGTCGGCCACTTCTACCGCCGACTGCAGCACGCCGCCCGGGTTGTTGCGCAGGTCCAGCACCACGCCGCGCAACTTCTTGCCGTTGTCCTTGCGCATCTTGGCCAGGGCCTTGCCGACTTCGTCGCCGGTCTTGACCTGGAACTGGGTGATGCGGATGTAGCCGTAGTCGTTCTCCAGCAGCTGGCTTTTCACGCTCTTGACCTGGATGACCGCGCGGGCCAGGGTGACATCGAACGGGTTACCGCCGTCGCGTACCAGGGTCAGGGTGATTTTTTCGCCGATCTTGCCGCGCATCTTGTCGACAGCTTCGGTCATGGTCTGGCCGCGGGTCGGGGCGCCGTTGATCTTGACGATCAGGTCGCCCGCCTGCACACCGGCACGCGAGGCCGGGGTGTCATCGATCGGCGACACCACCTTGATGAAGCCGTCTTCCTGGCCCACTTCGATGCCCAGCCCGCCGAACTCGCCGCTGGTGCTCTCCTGCAGCTCCTGAAAGTCCTCGGGGCCGAGGTAGGCCGAGTGCGGGTCGAGGTTGCTGAGCATGCCCTTGATGGCGTTTTCCAGCAGGGTCTTGTCGTCCACCGGCTCGACATAGGCCGCCTTGATACGGTCCATCACCTCGGCGAAGGTGCGCAATTCTTCGAGCGGCAGCGGTGCCTTGGCAGTCACCTCGGTGGCCGGTACGGCTGCCGCCGGAGCAGGCTGGGCCTTTTCCGCAGCAATGGCCAGGGGCGCGCCGACCGCCAGGGCGATGGACAGGGCCAGCTGGGTGAGACGAGGCGAGTGCAGCATGTCGAACGAACTCCTGATCCTGTAAGCGCTCCCTGCGGAGCATCGGTGCAGCCCTCAGGCTACCCCGTATAAATGTGACTAGCCCCGGCACCACTGCGAAGGGTCGGTAGGCCGGCCCTGCTGGCGGATGGCGAAGTACAAGCCTGCCGTGTCCTGGCCACCGCTGTCGCCAACGGTGGAAATGGCTTCACCGGCCTTGACGATATCACCGGCGCTCTTCAGCAGGCTCTGGTTGTGGCCGTACAGGCTCAGGTAACCGTTGCCATGGTCGAGAATGACCAGAAGCCCCGCGCCGCGCAACCAGTCAGCGAAGACCACCCGCCCGCCGTGCACGGCCCGCACCTGGGTGCCTGGGTTGGCGCTGATCATCACCCCGTCCCACTTGGCGCGTGCATCGCTGCCGCGGGCATCACCGAAGCGTGCCAGCAATCGACCATTGACTGGCCACGGAAGTTTGCCCCGTGCGGCAGAAAAAGCTCCGCCATAGCTGGCGCTGTCGCTGGAAACCATCGGGCCGAGGGTGGTGCGGGCCTTTTTCGGCGGCTCCACGGGTTCGCGGGCCTGGTCGCGGGCAGCGGCGGCGGCCAGGGCTTCCTGTTGGCGGCGTTTTTCGGCTTCCTGCTGGGCCAGCAGGGCTTTCTGGCGTGCTTCTTCGGCCTCGCGGGCCTGGCGCGCCAGGGTTTCCTCAATGGTCTTGAGGACTTTGGCCAGGTCGGCCTGGTCTTGCTCGCGCGCCTGCAGCTTCTGGTCGCGGTCTTTGACGTCGCTGTTGAGCTTGGCCAGCACCTGCTGGCGCTTGCCGCGCTCGGCTTCCAGGGCCTGGCGGCGGCTGTCGAGGTCGGCACGCTGGGCCAGCAGTTGTTCCTGCTGGCTGGAGATTTCCTGCTCGACGTTGGCCAGCTGGCGCAAGGTCTCGTTGAAGGTGCGCAGTTGCTCCAGGCGCGCCTTGCTCAGGTAGTCGTAGTAGGTGAGGGTGCGGGCGAACTTTTCCGGGTTCTGCTGGTTGAGCAGCAGCTTGAGGTATTCCTCACGGCCGTTGTTCTGATAGGCCGAACGGGCCTGGATGGCGATCAGCCGCTGTTGTTCAACGCGGGCGCTCTGGAGTTTTTTTTTCTCGGTATCAAGGCGCTCCAGCTCGCCCTCGGTCTTTTTTAGTTCTTGTTGCAGGGCCTCCACCTGCTTTTCCAGCTTGCCGATATCGGTCTCGGTAGTCTTGAGGTCCTTTTGCACACCGGCCTTTTCTTCCTGGAGCTTGCCCAGCGTCTTCTTGAGCTCGGCAATATCCTGGCGGGTGGCGTCCAGTTGCTGCTGGGTCTGCGCACGCTCGTCGGCGAAGGCCGGGCTGAGCAGGCATGACAGGGCTAGGAGAATCAGGGCGCGAAGCATGGGGTTTGGCGTACCAGGGATGGAGACTGGCCTAGTATGCCCGCCTGGGCAGGCAAAAAAAACGCCTCGCTGCGGGTGCAGGGGGGCGTTTGTCTGGAATTCATGTGCAAAGGGGCTGCTTTGCAGCCCAATCGCCGGCAAGCCAGCTCCCACAAAATCACCACAAGCCTTGAAATTGTGCACGTTACCTGTGGGAGCTGGCTTGCCGGCGATGGGCCGCAGCGCGGCCCCCTACTCAGAATCAAGCGTCGATCAGGATCGAAGTACCGGTCATTTCCGCCGGCTTTTCCAGCCCCAGCAGCTTCAGCATGGTCGGCGCGACATCAGCCAACACCCCGCCGTCACGTACCTTGACGTTACGCTTGCCCACATAGATGAACGGCACGGGCTCGGTCGTGTGCGCGGTGTGCGCCTGACCGGTGCATTCGTCTTCCATCTGCTCGACGTTGCCATGGTCGGCGGTAATCAGCGCTTCGCCGTCCACTTTGGCCAAGGCCTCGACAATGCGCCCGACGCAGGTGTCCAGCGCTTCAACCGCCTTGACCGCGGCTGCGAACACGCCGGTGTGGCCGACCATGTCGCCATTGGCGTAGTTGACCACGATCACGTCGTAACGCTGCTGCTCGATGGCTTCGACAATGCGGTCAGTCACTTCAGGTGCATTCATTTCCGGTTGCAGGTCATAGGTGGCGACCTTCGGCGACGGGATCAGGATGCGCTCTTCGCCTTCGAATGGCTCTTCACGGCCACCGGAGAAGAAGAATGTCACGTGTGCGTACTTTTCGGTCTCGGCAATGCGCAGCTGGGTCTTGCCGTTTTTCGCCAGGTACTCGCCCAGCACGTTGTCCAGGCTGGCCGGGGCGAAGGCGGCAGGGGCCGCGATTTTGGCCGAGTACTGGGTCAGGCCGATGTAGGCCGCCAGTTTTGGCAGGCGGGTACGGGGGAATTCGTTGAAGTCGGGCTCGACGAAGGCGCGCGACAGCTCGCGAGCACGGTCGGCGCGGAAGTTCATGAAGATCACGGCATCGCCGTCTTCCACCTTGACCGCTTCGCCGATACGCGTGGCCTTGACGAACTCGTCGCTCTCGTCACGGGCGTAGGCGGCTTCCAGGCCTGCCTGGGCGGTGTCGGCGCTGTACTCGGCGGTGCTGTCGACGATCAGGTTGTAGGCGGCGCTGACGCGGTCCCAGCGGTTGTCGCGGTCCATGGCGAAGTAGCGGCCGATGATGCTGGCGATGCGGCCCTTGCCCAGCTTGGCAAAGGTGGCGTCGAGCAGTTCGATGGACGATTGTGCGCTGCGTGGCGGGGTGTCGCGGCCATCGAGGAAGGCGTGCAGGTAGATCTTTTCCGCGCCGCGCTGCGCGGCCAGCTCGGCCATGGCCACCAGGTGGTCCTGGTGGCTGTGCACGCCGCCATCGGACAGCAGGCCAAGGATATGCACAGCCTTGCCGGCACTGGCTGCCTTGTCCACGGCGCCGGTGAGCACCGGGTTGTGGAAGAACTCGCCGTCGCGGATGGCCTTGGTCACCCGGGTGAAGTCCTGATAGACGACGCGCCCTGCACCGAGGTTCATGTGACCGACTTCGGAGTTGCCCATCTGCCCGTCCGGCAGGCCGACATCCATGCCTGAACCAGAAATGAGGCCGTGCGGCTGGTTGGCGCGCAGGCGGTCATAGACCGGGGTATTGGCGGCAAAGATGGCGTTGTGTTCGGGGATTTCACTGTGGCCGAAGCCGTCCAGGATAATCAGGACCAGGGGTTTGGGCGTACTCGTCATCAATCAAACTCACGGTTGTTCAAAGATGATAAAGAAACGCATTTTAGGGCAAATACGCCACCCACGGCGAATATTCGTCCCATTCCCCCGACCGGCGCACCCGTGGTAGCAACATGAAGGTTGGTTTTCCCGCCGGCCCGTCGGGCTTTGGTGGCACCATGGGGCTGTGTATACTGGCCGGCATTTTCAATCGCCTGGAACACCGCTGATGGTTGCTCACCTGATTCAATTCGCGACAGATCACTACATCCTGGTTGCGATCTTCCTCATTCTGCTGGTCCTGCTGCTTATCAATGAAATCCGTCGTGGCGGCCAGAGCCTGAGCAATGGCCAGCTGACTGCCCTGGTCAACGCCGACAAGGCCCTGGTGATCGACATTCGCCCGGCCAAGGAATATTCCGCCGGTCACATCGTCGGTGCGGTGAACATCCCGCAGGACAAGCTTGCCGCCCGCATGAGCGAGCTGGAAAAGCACAAAGAGAAGACCCTGATCATCGTCGATGCGATGGGCCAGCAGTCCGGCACGCATTGCCGCGAGCTGCTAAAAGCCGGTTACAACGCCGCCAAACTGAGCGGTGGCGTTTCCAGCTGGAAAGCCGATAACCTGCCCCTGGTGAAGTGATATGAAGCCTGTCATCGTCTATTCCAGCGACTACTGCCCCTACTGCATGCGCGCCAAGTACCTGCTCGAGAGCAAGGGCGTGGCCTTCGAGGAAATCAAGGTCGACGGCAAGCCGCAGGTTCGCGCCGAGATGAGCCAGAAGGCCGGCCGTACATCGGTACCGCAGATCTGGATCGGCAGCACCCATGTCGGTGGATGCGATGACCTCTATGCCCTGGAGCGCGCCGGCAAGCTCGACGCGCTGCTGGCGGCCTGATTTGCACTGCATTCAAAAACATTAGGATAAGGATCTGCCATGACTGACCAACAGACCAACGGCGCTGCTGCAGAAGACAACAGCCCGCAGTTCTCCATGCAGCGTATCTATGTGCGCGATCTGTCGTTCGAGGCCCCGAAAAGCCCGCAGATCTTCCGCCAGACCTGGGAACCGAGCGTTGCGCTGGACCTGAACACCAAGCAGAAAGCCCTGGAAGGTGACTTCCACGAAGTGGTGCTGACCCTGTCGGTTACCGTCAAGAACGGTGACGAAGTGGCCTTCATCGCTGAAGTGCAGCAGGCTGGCATCTTCCTGATCGCCAACCTCGATGCAGCTTCGATGAGCCACACCCTGGGCGCGTTCTGCCCCAACATCCTGTTCCCTTACGCCCGTGAGACCCTGGACAGCCTGGTGACCCGCGGTTCGTTCCCGGCCCTGATGCTGTCGCCGGTCAACTTCGACGCCCTGTACGCGCAAGAAATGCAGCGCATGCAGGAAGCTGGCGAAGCGCCGACTGTGCAGTAATCGCTGGCTCTATCAAGAAAGCGCCTTTCGGGGCGCTTTTTTGTTGCCTGTACCGGCCCTGTCGCCGGCAAGCCAGCTCCCACAGGTACTGCACAGGACCTGAGCTGTATGCGGTCCCTGTGGGAGCTGGCTTGCCGGCGACAGGGCCGGTACAGGCAGTTCATCAGCTCCCGGCAAACCCGTTCTGCCGCCACGCCTCATACACCGTCACCGCCACGGTATTGGACAGGTTCAGGCTGCGGCACCCTGGTCGCATCGGCAGGCGCAGGCGTTGCTCGGCCGGCAAACTGTCCAGCACGTCGGCCGGCAAGCCACGGCTTTCCGGCCCGAACAGGAACGCGTCGCCCGGCTGGTAGGCCACTTCGTGGAACGAGTGCGAGCCCTTGGTGGTAAAGGCGAACAACCGTGGGTTGCCCAGGCTTGCCAGGCATCCGGCCAGGCTCTCGTGGCGCTTGAGCGTGGCATACTCGTGGTAGTCCAGCCCCGCACGCCGCAGGCGCTTGTCATCCAGTTCGAAGCTGATGGGCTCGATCAGGTGCAGCTCGCAGCCGCTGTTGGCACACAGGCGAATGATATTGCCGGTATTCGGCGGAATTTCTGGTTGAAAAAGGATGACGTGAAACATGCACGGCTCCAAGCGTGAAGATGACGGGCATTCTACCCCTGAACCGGACGTGCGTTCGAAGGCGTTCCCGCGGGTGATGCTGTCGTTGGCGATTGTCGGCTTGATGGTCGGGCTGATGATCGGCCGCCTGACCGCGCCAGAGGAGCGCGAACTGCAGCAGGTGGCGGTGGTCCAGGACGGCCTGGAACTGTGGTTCAATGCAGAACCCAAACTGCATGGGGAGAATGTGGAAGGCACCGTTGCGCTGTTGTTCCAGGCCGAGGGCAAGGTCCAGCAGGGGCAACTTAGCTTGCAGGGCAAGCCCGTCAGCTGGCGGGTACAGCGGAGCAAGGAAGGGTTGTTGCTGACGGTGGTGGCCGCGCGCCCCCTGCACGGCGAGTGGGCCGGTGCAGAGGACGATGGGCGTTGGCGGGTGCAGGTGAAGCTGCACGAATAAAAGAGGGGATGTCCCGGCCTGCCTGTACCAGGGTCCCCAAAACGGGCGGTGTTGCGAATAAAAGAGGGGTCACCCGGCCTGCCTGTACCAGGGCCCCCGAAACTGGTGATGCAATAGCTATTGCAGGGGGCGTGCCAGTTTTGCAAAGCCCGTGAATACTGGGCTTTCAGGGGGATTTGGCCGGATGTTGAGGGGGTTTGTGCCTTCGGGAGGTGCAGTGGGCACAGGATCGGTGCATTGGGGCGGTGTCTGGTTTTGCGCCACAAACGCATTCGCGGGTTCACCCGCGAATGCGTCAGTTCAGGTCGTCAAGGATTAATGGTCTTCACCTTCCTCATCATCCCCACCCGCCACATTCATTCCCAGCTCCTTGATCTTGCGCG